>JANXVV010000300.1 GCA_025351525.1 Humisphaera sp.
ACGCAGGTCTCGGAGTACCGCGACCTGTGGCACCCCGCACCGTTGAAAACCGGGAAGTTATTTGCGACCCGTTCCTTAGTGCCAAAATTCACAAGCCCTCGTGCGGCCGGCGTACTACTTCTATGAGCGACCTTATAATGCCATCGGATGTGAAGGGGACCGAGTTTCCCGGAACGCCAAAATTACCGCTGCCGCCTGAGCCGCCTTCGGTCAAATTGATCGTGCGGCTGTTTGTGATTCCACTGCTGATCGCGGGGGCGGTGATCGGGATCATGGTGCCTTTTGGCTGGCTGACCGGCGGGCAAAAGAGCATTGACGTGGCGGTGAACGACCTGCGGCGGCCGGGCGGGCAGCGAACCGGTGAATGGCTGGTCGGGCCGGGGGCCAAGCAGAGGTATATCGACGCCAAGACGATCATCGATCATCTGCGGCAGGCAAAATTGAGCGAGGCGGAGCGGATCAAACTGGGGGATCAGTTGATCGATATTCTGGAACACAACACAACGGCGGGTGAAGGGGAAGTGCAGAACATTTTGCTGCTGGCACTGGGGCAGGTGTGGATGCGGCAGCCTGACCCGATGAAGCCGGGACAGTTTTTGATCGAGAAGGATTCGGTCGACGCGGCCGGGTCGCGCAAGCGGGTGATGGAGTCGTTGCTGCGGTTTGCGGACAGCTTGGAGATGTCGACCCGCAAGGCGGCGATTTTGGCGCTGGCATATTGGAAAGGCCGCGAAGAAGGGCAGGCGGCGATCCCACTGCTGGTGAGCAAACTGCAGAAGGATCCGGAGCTGGATGTGAAGATGTCGGCGGCAACGGCGCTCGGGCCTTTGGCGACGCCGGAAAACACCGCGGCGATTGAAGCTCTCGGCGAGGCGATGCGCGATTCCGATCCGCACGAGATCGAACTGGTGTGGGATGCCGCCTGTTCATTGGCCCAGTTGAATCGACCCGAAGCGAAGGATGTGATTCTCCGCCTGCTCGATCGCAAGGAACTCGATTCGATGCAATATTACGATCGCGAGACCGACCAGAAGAACCCGAAAATGCAGTTGTTGAGCGAGTTCGAGAAGGAGCGGATTTTGATCAACGCGATGATCGCGGCACAGCGATATTCGCAGCCGGAAGTTCAGACGGCGATCCGGAATCTCGCGAAAAGTGATTCTTCCGAGCGCGTGAAACAGGCGGCGATGGAGATTGCGGAGAAGCGGGAGAAGTGAAGGAAGTTGCTAGTGAGGAAGTTGTTCGTAAAATGCAAAAAGAGTCGATTTGGTCTGAATTATTTTCTGCATTTACTAACAACTAACCACTTCTTCCACTGACAACTTCTTCCACTCCCCTTGCACGGGGAACGACAAAAACATAGATTGCGGACCATCATGGCTGATACGTACCAAATCATTACGAAGGTGTGGATTGCACCGGGCTGCATCGTCTGCGATGCGTGCGAAAATGACTGTCCGGAGGTTTTCGATGTCACGGAGACGACCTGTCTGATTCGTCCCCCGGCGATGAATGTGGAATTTCTGAAGCCGTTGACGCCCTCGATCATTGTCGCGGCGGAGGGATGCCCGGTCGATGTGATCAAATTCGAGACGATCGAAGTGCCGGGCGAAGCGCCCTGGGCCAATCTGCCCGTGCCGACCGCCGCCGCGACGGCCCATGCGCCCGTCGCCGCCAAGGTGATCGTGCCGATGGCGCCGTCCGATCCCAAATGGCAGGCGTTGCTTTCCAACAGCAAGATCAGTCCGTCCCTGTCGGCGGGTTTGGCGAGCACGATTCGGCGCAGCCCGGAGATCAATCAGGCGGAGGAGACGGTCCGATCGGTCAAGTTGCCGAAGGATGCGCCGGCGGATCAGCGCATGGCGATGCTCGCCATCGGTGGTGCGTATACGCCTGCTGGAACGATGGGCGACCGGATTCGCGGCAAGGCAAAGAAGGCCTCCGATGCGGCGAAAGCCACCCGGCGGCAGTTCAGCATCGCGCTGGCGGTCGGCTGGAGCATGATGGCGTTTGTCGGGGTGCTGTTCGCAGGCATGTTCCAGGATTTCTTCGGGCCCAAGGTGTTGAAGGAAGCGAAGAAGGTGTATCGGGTCGGCAAGCCGGAAGATTTCGGCAATGCCGGCACGGTGTACGACTTTAAGCCCAGCGGATTCTGGATCGTGAATCTGCAGCCGGATGAAGGAAAACTGGTCGCCCTCAGCATCATCTGCACCCATCTCGGTTGCATCCCCGCCTGGCTGGAGGGGGACAAAAAGTTCAAGTGTCCCTGTCACGGCAGCGGTTACTACATCACCGGAATCAATTTTGAAGGCCCCACCCCAAGGCCGCTCGAACGGTTTGCCGTCAGCAAGGATGCGGATGGATTTCTCGTGGTCGACGAAAGCAAAGTTTTCCGATTCGAACTCGGTGAATGGGAAAACCCGGAAAGCTTTTACGCGATAGGATAAATTAAAACGTAAAACGTAAAAAGAACACCCGGCATTTGCCTTCTTTACGTTTTACGTTTTACGCATTACGTTTTTAGGACTCCAACCATGCTCTCCGGCCCTCTGAATTACATCCGCAACTCGCAAGTCTGGAACTCGATTTTCCGGCATGGCGTGCCGCGCGATCGGCGAACGCGCGTCATGGCGATCATGAGCAACGTGTTTCTGCATCTGCATCCGGTGGCGGTCCGCAAAAGCGGGATTCGCCTGTCATTTACCTGGTGCATGGGCGGGCTGACGTTCTTCCTGTTTTTGGCGGAGACCGTCAGCGGCGTGCTGCTGATGTTTTACTATCACCCGACGGTCCAATACGCCTATCAGGATATTCAGGATCTTCGTTCGCATGTCACGCTTGGCCTGCTGCGCGAGATTCATCGGTGGGGGGCCCACGCAATGATTATCGCGATCTGGCTGCACATGATGCGGGTGTTTCTCACCGGGTCATATAAACCGCCTCGCGAATTTAACTGGATGGTCGGCGTCATTCTGCTGGTGCTGACGATGCTGCTGAGCTTTACCGGCTATCTGTTGCCGTGGGATCAGTTGGCGATCTGGGCCATCACCGTCGGTTCCAACATGGCCAAAGCCACGCCTTTGGTGGGATCGGGCGGGCCCCTGGCGAAGATCATGATGTTTCCCGGGACCGATGTGCCGATGATCCACGCCGGATCCGATGCGCGATTCTTCCTGCTGGCCGGGACGTTTGTCGGCGAGAATGCGCTGCTGCGATTCTACGTGCTGCACTGCGTGTTTATCCCGGTGATCGCAACAGTGCTGATCGCGATCCACTTCTGGCGCATTCGGAAGGATGGCGGGATCAGCGGACCTTTATGATATTAATTTTTTAGCGGCTGTGCCGAAGTCACGCGTTTCTCGATTCGAAAAAACGTATGCCTTTAGCACGGTTGCTAGAAAAACAAATTTCAAATTGGTTCCGAACGTGTAGGAAGACAAGGTGCAAACATGCTTAACGACGAGTCTTTCCGTTTGACACATAGTCGCGAAAACTCCGATATTTATGATGCGGTCGCGGCCTTGGCTTCCGCTGTCGCCCGCCTCGAAAAAAGACTCGACACGTTATGTGACAGCACTCGCGCCGATGACCGACGAGGGGAAGAGCGACTTGAGTGCATGAATGAGCGCCTTGTTGAAAAGGTACATTCTGTTTCCTTACGTGTATCGTCGATTGAGGGGCGCGTACATGCGTACCGCGATCTGCACATGCGAGACCCTGCCCTACAATTCTGCGAAATTCGCGTTAAGCCTGAAAATTTCTTACATAGCCCCCGGTTTACCGGGGAAAAGGTCGTGAAACGAGCGGTGTTCGCTTCTTGACGGTTCTCCCGGGTAAACCCGGGGCTATATGAAGAAAAAGTATGAATCGGTCCGCATTGCGGACCCTACCGAAGAGACCCATGACCCTACCCTTCCTTCTTTCCGCCGGCACCGGTTTCTGGGATAAATTCCAGGACGCGATCAATATTCTCACCGGCCCGGCCTACTTCGTGACGCTCGCCACGATTGTGTTCGTGCTGATGATCGTCACCTACAAATTCTGGACGAAACCGCCCATCGCCATCTTTCTGCTGGTGGCGTTCTGCGCGTTTTACTTTGGGTCGATGGCTAACAAGGACTATCGCGCCACCGTCACCAAGCCGGACAACGTGCCGATCACCATCATGGTGTTGAGCGTAATGGTCTGCATCTGGATCACCTTCCGCCGAGCGGCGATCAACGACACGCGATCGGCGGCGGGGCAGCCTTACCTGGAAGAAGACAAAGACGACAAGGTTCTCGTCTGGCCTGATCTGGTCTACACGGAATTGATCTGTCTGATCGCCGCCACCGCGCTGCTGACGATCTGGGCGATCATCGCCAAAGCCCCGTTGGAGCAACCCGCCTCGCCCGCCTACGCGCCGAACCCGGCTAAGGCGCCGTGGTACTTTCTGGGCCTTCAGGAAATGCTGGTCTACTTCGACCCCTGGATGGCCGGCGTCGTCTATCCCGGTCTGATCATCGTCGGCTTATGCGCCATCCCCTTCCTTGACACCAACCCCAAAGGCAACGGCTATTACACCCTCAAAGAACGCCCGTTCGCCATCAGCACTTTTTTGTTCGGTTTTCTCATTCTCTGGGTCGTGCTGATCTTCTTCGGCACCTTTCTTCGCGGCCCAAACTGGTCCTTCTTTGGCCTGTACGAAGCCTGGGATCCACACAAACCCGAAGCCCTCAATAACGTGGATGTGAGCAACCTGTGGTGGAACGTCATCAGGGGTCGATCGAGACCCACGCAGGATAACAACCCGATTGCGGTGTTGCCGTTCTGGTTGGTGAGAGAGTGGTTCGGCATCGTGCTGGTGTTCGGATACTTCCTGATCACCCCGGCGGTGCTCAAGGCGACGGTGTTCAAACGCATGTATGAAAACATGGGCGGCATTCGCTACACGATCATGGTCATCCTGCTGCTGTTCATGGCGATGATGCCGTTAAAGATGGTGCTGCGATGGCTGTTCAATATGAAGTACTTTGTGTATCTGCCGGAGTTTAATGCGAACTTGTGAGGGGGGATTGAAACCGATGAAACGGGTGGCATGGGCATCTCGCTCGTGCGCTCGATCATCTTCTGCCGCTTGCGGCTTAGCCGTGCTGCTTCGTCGATCGACTACACGGCTAAGCCGCAAGCGGCATGAACGCACACTCAGTCAAACACCGCTCCAGGGTTATATCCCCAACTCCCCGCTGCGTTTCGCCGCCGCGTTAATCGCCGCTGCTAAAATCTCCCCGGCTTCGTGCTGTTCCAGATGATTGATCGCGGCCTGCGTGGTCCCGCCGGGACTGGTGACTTTGCGGCGAAGTTCCGTCGGGCTGTCCGTCGACGTGCCAAGCATCTTCGCCGCCCCGACCGCAGTTTTGATCGCCAGCATTTTCGCCTGCTCGGCGGTCAGGCCCAAAGATTCGCCCGCCCGGATCATGTGCTCGACGAAATAGAAAAAATACGCCGGCCCCGAACCGCTCATTGCGGTGACGGCGTCGATTTTGTCCTCGGTCACTTCGATTACGGTGGCCGCCGTCTCAAATAGTTTGACGGCATCGGCAAGGTCGGAAGCCATCGCGTGTTTACCGGTGCAGATGGCGACCATCCCCTCGCCGACAAGCATCGGGGTGTTGGGCATGGTGCGAATCACCCGCCAGGGTTTGCCGGTGCCGAGGTGCGTTTCGATATAGGTGGTGCTGATGCCGGCCATGATCGAGATGACGCGCGTCTCGATGCTCATCACCGCGCCGATGCCCGCCAGCGCCGCCTGAATCTGCTGCGGTTTGACGCTTAAGAGCAACCGGCGGGATGCGCTCGCCACCGCCGTGTTTTCTTCGACGGTTTGAATGCCCAGTTCATTTTGGAAAAGCGCGCGGCGTTGGGCCGCGACGTCGGCGGCGATAATTTGAGAGGGGGTGAGAAGTCCCGCGCGCAATATGCCGCGTACGATCGCCTCCGCCATGTTTCCGGCACCGATGATTCCGAGTTCGTAATCCATCCGCGGAATGATACCGGCTATTCAGCGGTCCCGCTTGCGAGGCCAGTTTGGATAGTCATCCCGCCAGACGCGCCTCGCAAGCGAGACGGCTAAATAATTTCGAATGCCAAATTTACGCCACCGCCATCTCCGCCGGATAATATCGCGCGATCATCGTGCGGATCTGCGCCGCCTCAGCCAGCACAAATCGCGGTTTGGTATTCAGCACTTCCTGCAACGCTTCAAACACCGCGATATGCGCCGGGTCGCTCACGGCAATCACCAGCACATCATCCAGCAGTCGCACGCCGATGGCGCACAGCCGAACCGCCAGTTCCTGCGGCAGCCGACACACGGCCTGGGCATCAATCCCCGTCGTCGCCAGATCGATCCGCTCAAATCCATCGGACAATTGATGGGCCCATGCCTGCCAGATATGTTCCGGCTGGCACAGCCCCCAGGTCAGGGCGATCTCACCGAAGCTCTTCCTACCGCCCGACGACTGCTCGTGCAGAATCTCATCGATGTCATGGCCGGATAATTTGCCCATCTGCTCCAACACTTTTCCGATTCGTAATCGACTCATAAAATCCATTCCCTTCCACCCGACTCACCTCGCTCAAAGCCCGGCGTCTCGTTCTCAAACCCAGTCCGCCGACCGTGACTTGCTCGAATAAAACAGTACGATGTAAATGAGCAATTGCCAAAAAAATCGTCGGCTGCAAACGGTTGCAGTCCGATAAGCTATGATTGTTCAATGTGAACCGGAATTCATGACATGCGTTTGGTAAGTTATAACATTCTTGACGGCGGTGAGGGACGAGCCGACCCATTGGCGGAAGTCATCGAAGCCCAACGGCCTGATGTCATCGCGCTGATCGAAGCCGATTTCATGTGGGCGCTCGAGCGAATCGCCAATCGGTTCAAGATGGATTTCATCCATGCGCCGGGGAAAAAAGGATCCGTTGCGCTGTTGAGCCGCTGGCCGATTGTGGAGACGGTCAATCACGGTTTGCTGCGGAAGGGATTGACGCGATGCCTGCTGGAAGCCAGGGTGGTGGAACCCGGTGGCCGGGAGTGGGTGATGGGGGTTTTACATTTTCATCCGCAGGCGACCGAGCAGGATGAAATCATTCGCGAGGCTGAACTGGCGGAAGTGTTGGATGTTTTCGCCAACCATCGCGCGGCGAAAGTGCCGCATCTTTTAATCGGCGATTTCAACGCCAACTCACCGATCCAGCAATTCATCCCTGAAAATTGCAAAGATAGTACATGCGATGAATGGCGGCGGAACGGTGGGAAGATTCCCCGCCGGGTCATTCAAACCTTGCTGGACGCCGGCTATGTCGACACGCTGCACGCGGTGGACCCGGCGAAGGCCGCGACGACCGGAACGTTCAGCACGCAGCATCCCGGCCAGCGGGTGGATTACATTTTCACATGGGGCATCGATCGCTCGAAGATCAAATCGGCGACCATCGAGCAGGATCGGTTGGCGAAGTATGCGAGCGATCATTTTCCGGTCATTGCCGAGATCGAGTGATTCCGAATAGGGTCTTTTGAAAAACTGGTGGCATGGGCGTCTCGCCCATGCTTTTTGGCCGAAGAAATGCATGGGCGAG
>JANXVV010000328.1 GCA_025351525.1 Humisphaera sp.
GGGATGCTGGTCAGGTTGTGGCGGAAATCATGGGGCATAAGTATTCCATATTCATTTAGAAGCAGGGCTACAATAACTTGGGTCTTTTGCAAAACTGGTGGCATGGGCGTCTCGCCCATGCATTTCTTCGGCCAAAAAGCATGGGCGAGACGCCCATGCCACCCGTTTTTCAAAAGACCCAAATTATTGTAGCCCTGCTTCTAAATGAATATGGAATACTTATGCCCCATGATTTCCGCCACAACCTGACCAGCATCCCCGGCCTTCCGCACCACGCACTGCCGGGTTCTCGTCGTGAGTTTTTAACGCGATCCGGCGCAGGTTTCGGCGCGCTGGCGATGGCGTATCTGCTGGGCGGTGGCAGTGCGCGCGGCGCGGTAGAACAGAAGGCGACGGCGATCTCCCCGCTGATTCCCAAATCGCCGCACCATCGACCCACCGCGAAAAATGTGATCTTCCTTTTCATGGAGGGCGGGCCGAGCCATATCGATCTGTTCGATCCTAAACCGCTGTTGAATAAATTGGCGGGCCAACCGCTGCCCGAAGGTTTCGGGCAGATCATCACCGCAATGGGAGAATCGCGTTCACCCCTGCTGGCGTCGAAGCGAACTTTCAAGCAGTTCGGGCAGAGCGGCACCTGGGTTTCCGACTGGTTGCCGAACACCGCGCAGATGGTCGATGAGATCGCCGTGATTCGGTCGTGCTATGCGGATGGCATCAACCACTCCGGCGGCGTGTGTCAGATGAACACCGGCGCGGTACTTGCCGGCCGACCTTCGCTAGGGGCCTGGTCGACCTACGGCCTCGGGACTGAAAATCAGAATCTACCGGCGTTTGTCGTCCTCACCGACACCAATACCGGGGTCATCAACGGCCCGCGAAACTGGGGGGCCGGTTTCATGCCGGCGGTCTATCAGGGCACCAAGTTGCAGTCGGGACCGGAACCGATTTCCAATCTGTATACTCCCGCCAATGTCGGCGAGGCCCGGCAGCGAGAAAAGCTCGATCTGCTCGCTCAACTCAATCACCGCCATGCCGATGCGCGACCGGATCTCACCGAACTGGATGCCCGCATTCGCAGCTATGAATTGGCCTTCCGCATGCAGGCCCAGGCCCCGGAGGCGGTCGATCTGGCGGGTGAATCGGCGGCGACGCGGGAACTGTATGGGATGAACGAAAAGCGTACGGAACCCTTTGGCCGCAACTGTCTGCTGGCTCGCCGGCTGGTCGAACGCGGCGTGCGGTTCGTCCAGCTCTATCACGGGGCCGGCAGTAAATGGGACGCGCACAACAACATCGAGAAAAATCACAGTGAACTCTGCGCGCAGATGGATTTGCCGGTCGCCGGACTATTGAAGGATCTCAAAAGCCGAGGTTTGCTCGACAGCACACTGGTCGTCTGGGGCGGCGAGTTTGGTCGCACGCCCATGAGCGAGAAAGGCGAAGGTCGCGATCACAACCCGACCGGCTTTACAATGTGGATGGCCGGCGGCGGGGTCAAGGGTGGGCAGACAATCGGCTCGACCGACGAGGTGGGTTTGCACGCCGTCGAAGATCGCCTGCATGTTCACGATCTTCACGCGACCATCCTGCACATGATGGGGATCGATCATTCGAAGCTGATTTACACCTACAAGGGAAGGCCGGAACGACCGACGATCAATGAGGGGGAAGTGTATCGGAAGATGCTGGAAGGCCATCCAGTTTGACACTCTTGCCTGCGGGAAGTAGAGTTTTTGGCTGGTAAATCGACTTTGTTGCGCTGTCATGTAATTAGACCTTGAAGGAGGTACTCATGCAGGAATTTGAGACGTTGAAGAGCCTCGTGCAGGATGCGGAAGATGATGTGAATAAGGCCATCGGCGGCAATAAGGCGGCGGGGACGCGCGTCCGCAAAAAAATGCAGGACATCAAAGCCGCCGCCCAGGATGTGCGGAAAAAGATTCTGGAAGGGCGTGAAACGGAAACCGCCTAGTGTTCAGTCACACATGAAATGTCGGGTGCCCCAGGTCGCGGTACTCCGGGACCTGTGCATTTGGACCGCCGGAAGACACAGGTCTCGGAGTACCGCGACCTGTGGCACCAATATGGGTCCGACCCGACATTTTAGTTGTGACAAAGCGCTAGTTGTTTCACCGCATCGCCGCGAGAATGTCCCGCCCGCCGCGAGAAGTTCTGGAAGCCAGTAGCCGGTGTCGACCGGCTTCTGGCTTTCGGTGCCTTGACCCGACGATTCCGCCTCTCGAACCTCGAACAGACCGGCCGATTCCCATGCCTCCTCAAACGCTTTTCGATCTCACCGCCATCGACTTGAACCAAGTTAAGTTCGATCAGGAGGCCATTCGCGCCATCAATCCCCAGCGCGGGGCGATGGAGCATCTGAACGCGATCGTCCATATGGATATCGCCGCCAATCAGATCATCGGATACAAAGACGTGCGGGCGGATGAGTTCTGGGTGGAGGGACACATTCCCGGCCGACCCATTCTGCCGGGCGTCATCATGATCGAGACGGCGGCGCAGATGGCCTCTTTTTTCACGCACTACGTCAGCGGTTGGGAAGGTTTTGTGGGGTTCGGCGGCGTGGAGGAAGTGAAATTCCGCGCCACCGTCGTGCCGGGATCGAGATTGTACATGCTCGGGACCAAGATTTGGGAGCGTCATCGCCGACTGTGCTGCTCGTGTCAGGGGATTGTCAATGGGAACATCGTGTTCGAGGGAAAAGTGATCGGGACGGTGGTGTGAGAGTCAGATCTGTTTGGCAGGTTCGCCAAAGCTTCCGCGCATCGGTTAGCCGCGACGCGCAGCGGAGCGATTTTTTAGAGAAAGAAGATCGCCCTCTGCGGCTAACCTGAATCCAAGGGGACAAAGAGATCGCCAATCACTCAGTCTTCGGATGCCTTTTAAATTTCGGGTCCTTGATATCCTGCGGCGCCAGATCCCACCCGTCCGGTTCTTCCTCCAGCATCGAATGATCCACCGGGGCCGGCGGCGGCATTGATGGGGTCTCTCCCGGCTTCACGGATGCCCGCTCACTCACAATTCCGTCATGGGCATTCAACTGGCGCGGAGGCTGGGCGTGCGTGATCGCATCCTTCATGTGATCGGGTTCATTCGACGGAATAGCCGGATCGCTGTCCAAACGACCTGTTCCCGCCACATCTTCAGGTCGGGCACGCTCGTAGCTGAGGGAAGGGTCGGGGGCGTCTTTGGGCGAAAGGGGTCGGGGGGCATCGGCCATGGGATCTCCAAAGGTTGACTATTTCTGGTTGAATGGTAGGTCGGAAATAGCCGAGTAGAGAATGGAGAATCCGGTTTTTTAAAAGTTTGGCGCACGAAGGTGGCGACTGGCTCTTCCAGCCAGCGGAAAAGCATGTGCCTCCGGCACATCGCTAAACGAAGAGTCGCATGCCCCTCCAAACAACGAAGCACATCATAATTAACGAAGCACATCATGATCACAGGCGAAGGGTGTTGAATAGATCCTGATTGGTTTTGTGCTTTCCGAGGATTTCGAGCAGCGTCTTCATCGCCTGCACCGGTTGCATGTTCATCAGATGACGGCGGATATTTCGGGCGGCGAGCAACTGCTTTTCATCGAGCAGCTTTTCTTCCTTGCGCGTGCCGCACTCGGCGATGTTCAGGGCGGGGTAAATGCGCTGGTTGGAGATGTTTCGGTCCAGCGTCAATTCCATGTTGCCGGTGCCTTTGAATTCCTCGAAAATCACCTGGTCCATGCGGCTTCCGGTTTCGACGAGGCAGGTTGCGATGATCGTCAGGCTGCCGCCGTTCTCGATTTTCCGTGCGGCACCGAAGAGCCGTTTGGGGATTTCCAGGGCCCGGTTATCCAATCCCCCCGACATGGTGCGGCCACCGCTCGGGCCGCCGGCATTGAACGCGCGACTGAGCCGGGTGAGTGAGTCCATCAGCACGACGATGTTCGCCCCAAACTCCACCTGTCGCTTGGCGCGCTCGATGACGATGGTTGCCAGATCAAGATGTTTGTCGATCGTGTTGTCGTTGGAGGAGGCGTAGACCGTCCCGGGGACGTTCCGCTTCATATCAGTGACTTCTTCAGGCCGTTCGTCGACGAGCAGCAGAATGAGCTGGGTGGTGGGATGATTGGCGTGAATCCCCTTGGCGATGTTCTGCATCAGAATCGTTTTGCCCGTTCGCGGCGGGGCGACGATCAAACCGCGCTGCCCGAAACCGACGGGCGCAAGAATGTCGATGGCGCGGGTCGTCAACTCGGTGGCACTGTGTTCGAGCTTGATCATCGGCTGCGGGTCGAGGGCGGTCGAATCGTACAGGGCGGGCCGATCGTAGTATTCATCGGGAGCACGGCCTTCGATCGTGTGGATCTTTTCCAATGCTCGGCCGCGCGGGGTGCCGGTGACCAGCAGGCCGGGACGCAGGTGCAGTTCGCGAATCAACTGACGGGGGACGATGATGCCCCCGCGCACGGGGCGCAGCGGGAAAAGCGGGTCGCGCAGTTGGCCATCCTGACGCTCGTCGGGGATATGGAGTATCCCCTCCAACTGGCCGGCAATCTGACTGGTCATTCAAGATCCATGTAAAATGGGAAGGCTTCTGACTTCGAGAAGGCTTCAAAAAATGGGGGCGATGGGTGCTGGGCTTTGCAGTGCTGGAACGGGGCGGATCGGTCGGACTCAATCGACCTTCCGCAAGGCAGCGATCTTAATGCAAGGACTGGCACCCCTCCGAAGAAGATATAGTATAGCATCAATCACACAGGAGTGCAAAACATGGATCTTTTGACTCGATTGCAAAATGACATGAGGACGGCGATGAAGGCCGGTCAGAAGGATCGGCTGCAGGTCATCCGCATGTTGATCAGCGACGTGCAGATCATCGACATGGCCCCCAAACCAACGACCGCCGAGCAAGCCGTGGAGTCCTACGCAAAGAAGCTTCGCAAAAGCCTGGAGGAGTATGAAAAGCTGGGCAAGGCGAAGGAGGTAGAGGCGCTGAAGTTTGAGATCGGCGTGGCGGAGGAGTATCTGCCGAAAAAGGCTTCGACGGAAGAGACTGCCGCCCTGGTGAAAGAGTTTTTGGAGAAGAACACTTTCACCGAGAAGCAGACCGGCCAGGCGATGGGAGCGTTTATCAAGGCTTATGGGGCAAAGGTCGATCCGGGACAGGCGAACGTTCTGATCAAGCAGGCATTGACTGGAAAGTAATCAAATGATGATCGACTGATCGATGGAAAGTGTAATCGCCCAGTAACGCCCATGGAACTTGTTCCATGGGAATCTGCGAGCTGAGAGGCACTCCATTGATGCAGTGATTTCGCAAAAATAGAAATGGACGTCGAGGAACTTATGTCACCCACTAACGATTTGTCGCTCACCGGAAAGCTCGCCCCGAAGTTCAAACTTCCCGCCAGCAATGGCCGGACGATCGCCCTGGAAGATTTCAAAGGCAAACAGATCGTCGTGCTCTATTTTTATCCTCGTGCCGACACGCCGGGCTGCACCACCGAAGCCTGCGCGTTTCGGGACGCGCTGGCGGACTACGACAAGGCCAGGATCGCGGTCTTCGGCATCAGCCCGGATTCAGTCAAGGACGTGACGAAATTCGCGGAGAAGTTCCACCTGAATTTTCCGCTGCTGGCGGATGAGGATCACACAGTTGCGGAGAAATATGGGTGCTGGCAGGAAAAGAGCATGTACGGCAAGAAATACTGGGGTGCCGCGCGAAACACGTTTGTGATCGGGAAAGAGGGCAAAGTCCTGCACGTCTTCGAGAAGGTAAAACCCGCCGGTCACGATCAGGAAGTGCTGATTTGGATTCGCGAGAACACCTGATGTATCGCTGCAATTTGTTTAGCGGTGCGCCGGAGGCACACGTTTCCCTTGTTAAGGAAGACGAACGCGTGCCTTCGGCGCACCGCTAAACGAAATCGAATACCGATTAAGTCGTCGAGACGTTCGCGGTGGCATATCCAGACGACCCGGCTTGGTTGATCGCCCTAATCCGATAGTTGTAATACGTGCCGCTGTTTCCGGAATCCGTGAAGAAGCGCCAGCCCTTGCCGGTGGAAGTTCCGGCGTCCGATGCGACGGTAGTGACGATATTGAACACGCCGCTGTTCCAGGCGGCACGCTCGATGACGAAACCCGATTCGTTGGTCGAGTTATCGTAAAACGCCAGCACGTTGCGACTGCGCGAAGCAGCGAACGCGCTCAAGGCAAACGGGCTTTCAGGGGCACTACCGGCGGGGGCGGTATACGCGGCAACAGCGGTATACGCGACGGCGGATGCCACCGCGCCACCGTCAGGATTGACGCTGACATTCATAAAGTTTCCGACATATCCCCACCCGCCGTTGGTATCCATCACGATGCGAACGACATGCTGACCTGCCGGAATCCAGACGCCGCCTTTGGAGACGGGCGAATAATTATCCCAACCGCCGGTGTTTGGGACCGTCAATGAACCCGTGGCGTCCTTTCCGTCGACTTCCACGTGAAACGTGCCGCCGTTGACTGCATCTGCAACATTCACTTTGATCGCATATGACCCGGAAGCGGCGGCGTTGATCGTGTAGTTGAGCCACTCGCTCGCGTGCGTCCAACCTTCCGTGCTGGAACCGCCGCCGGCATTGGTCCAGGTGATGCCGACGCTGTCACCGCGGAAGCTGTTGTTGCCGCTTTCGTTAAAGTTGGTGGTCTTGTGGAACGCGACACCCTCACCGCCGAGATCGTAGTAACCGGCTTGAATCACGCTGCCTGTGGAGAACGGCGTTCCCTTAAACGGCTGGCTGCCCGTGCCGGCCACTGCCGCGGCGGCAACGGGTGCCGGGGCGGGCGCGGCCACCGGTGTCGGGGCGGTGTACGCCGACTGACCGCTCTTCTGATAGGCCAGTTCAATCGCTCCGTTCACATTCAACTGCCCGTAATAAGTGCCGCTGTAGGAATCGTAAATTTGGGTGGCGCTCTGCTGAAGGATCTGCATTTCCTGATCGGGAGTAAAACCGGGATTGATCTGATGGATCAAAGCCGCCGCACCCACCACCTGCGGCGAGGCCCAACTCGTGCCGCTGCTCGGCAGGTCGGCGTGAATGCCGCTGTAATACCAGGTCACGTCAATGTTATCGCCGGGAGCGACCAGATTGACGCCCGAACCGCGCGGGGAAAAGGTGCTGAGCGAATTGTAAAGCGTCGACGAGGCAAACTGAAAGTATGAATTGTTCGGAACGGCATACACCGGGCCGGGGCCGTAATTGCCGGTGGGGCCGCCCACGAAAACACCCTGGTTTTTCAGGTTATACAATTCACTTTGAAACTGGTTGGAGTCGCTGCCGCCCGTGGGATCGACCCAATTCACGCCGACGATGTTGTATTGGGCGCGATGGGCGACAACCCAGGCAAACGCCTGCTTGACCTGATAGGTGCCGCTGGCCGACAGGGCGATGAGTTTCACCCCCGGCGCGACGCCCTGATAGGTCAGCCCGTTGACGACGCGTGCATCGCCGGCGACTTGTCCTGCGCTTCCGGTGCCGTGGGCGTTGCCGTCATAGGGAAACACATCGTAGCTATTGGTGCCGAAGTTCCACGAGGTGACGACTTTGTTGCCGTAACCTCCACCGAGGGCCGGGTGGTTGTAGTCGACGCCCTGATCGATGAGCACGACGGTTTCGCCCGCGCCGGTGACGCTCGGATAATTTTGAACCGCTTTGTCGAGACCGATGATCTGATCCTGTGGGCTCCATGCCGCGAGAAGCTGGCGCGGTTCGAGCGATTCCACAAATGCCGCACGGCCCAGGGTATTGAGCGTATTGCGACGGTTCGACTTCGACTTCAAAGTGTTTCGACGGTTCAATTTCATGATGCAAAATCTCCGGGCGGTCCTCGTGAAACACGAGGGCGCACTGTGTCTGTCATTAATAAAAACGATGTTCGACAGGGCGGTGGAATCACCGTCAAAATCGGCAACCGTAATGAATTTGAATTGGACCGTGCGCGCTTGCGGCGCTTACGCGCGGAGAGGATTTACCAGGCGATCGCAACCAGCGCGAGCCCGGCAGGGTGTGAAGCGAATGTCCAAACGGGTTGGAAAATCACATGAACCCAAAAACCGAAGACGCTTGACAGACACTTCGGTTTTTTGACGCGGCTTCCACACTCGGGAAGGAAGGCAGCCGCTTATCCTCATCGGACCGTGAAATATCGTCACCCGCAGAACCGCCCTTAACCGGGCAATCCAGATAAAGTGACGAAGCGGAGTTTTTAAGGGCAATAGTGGCTCGGGTCAACCACTAAATTGCGCTTATCTCATAAAATTTATCGGACTTTTCTGTCGAAGATTACCCAAGTCGCCTATTCCGATTAAATTGACCGGATTCTTCAGGAAAATTCGCCGGAACTGTTAAACTGTACTGAATCGCCGGTGAAGAAAGCTGACGAGGTCGTTCATTTTTTGATGCGGGCTGGTCGCCAGCTTTTGAATAAAAGCGATGAAAGCCGGTGCTATAGTCAATGCTGAACTCGTGGTGATGATGAACCATGCCTGGATTGAGCGTAATTATTCCGACCTGCCAGGAGGCTGCGACCATTGCGGCGGCGGTGCGAGTCGCGAGGGATCTTGGGCATGCGGTCGAAGTCATTGTGGTGGACGGCGGCAGTACGGATGACACCGCCGGGATCGCGTTTCGCGCAGGGGCCAAAGTGGTGAGTTCCGCAAAAGGCCGAGGCATCCAGATGCACACCGGCGCGATGGAAGCCACCGGCGACGTGTTCTTTTTTTTACATGCCGATACAAGCTCACCGCCGAATGCGCTCAATCTGATCGAACAGGCATTGACGGATCCCGATACGGTCGGCGGGAGCTTTCAAGTGATCTTTGACGGGAATTTCGCCTCGGCGAAATTCCTCACCTGGCTCTACCACTATCTCGCGTGGATCGGATTGCGCTATGGTGACTCCGGATATTTCGCGCGGCGAACTTCTTATTTCAACGCGGGTGGTTTCAATCCCTATCCGATCTTTGAGGATCTCGACCTGATGCGGCGATTGAAAAAGCAGGGCCGCTTCGTTCGCATCAACGCCGTCGTCACCACCTCGTCACGGCGATTTCAGGGCCGATGGTTCTGGCGCGTTTTCGCCCGCTGGACCCTTCTTCAATTGCTTTACTGGCTGGGAGTTTCACCTGGAAAACTGGGGCGGTTTTATTATCCATCGACCAAGGTGAAGTCGGGGCTGGCCCGCATATTTCATCATTCCGTTGGAATATGTTTCATTCCCCAGGCGCGCAACAACCTTGTCTCTTGTAAACTTCGGGGTTTCCAGACTCTGAAAGTTTTAACAGGGAGACGAGGTTGTGCGAACAGACTGTAACTCAAAATCGATCCATTTCACCTCGCTTGGCCGTCAAAAGGTGGTCGCCGGATGTCTGCCCGATCCGCGCGATCCGCCGATGCAGGTGGCGACCGAGCGGCGGGTGGAGGGTCGAGCTGTTCATCGAGTCGTTCGACAAGCCACCGACGGAATTGATTTTGGATTTTGACGCCACCGACGATCCGATTCACGGCAGGCAGGAGGGGGCGCTTTTCCACGGGTATTACAAGAACTACTGCTACCTGCCTTTGTATGTTTTCTGCGGGGATCGATTGGTGACCTCGTATCTGCGCCCGTCGAACATCGATGCCTCCGAACACTCCCGCGCGCTGCTGAAGCCGCCGGTCAAACGCCTGCGACAAACGTGGCCGGAGGAAGATTCACCGCACGAGTTGCCGGAAATTCGACGCCAATCAATTCCGTCTGCAATTGAGCAGCGCCTATCCGCTGCAGGAATTGTTCATGCGGATTTCCGGCAAACTTCTGTGCCGGCCACAAGTGGAATGAACCGCACGCCTTCGGCCCGCCGCCGGACAACTTATGATGACAGGATTGGCATACGATCCGGTCCTGCCAGATGAACGGGATTTCGAGCTTGCCTATGTCGGCTCCGCAGTTGGCACAAGACTCGCAGTTGGTTTTCATGGTTAGCCGTATAGGCTTCGCTAACTGTCGCTGCCCTTGTCCCGGTGGCTCTCCGATTCGATGATCGCTTCCCGCATGTGGGTTAAAATTCGTTCCATGCTTCCCGCGAACTGTGAAGGCATTTCCAAAACCCACTTCAGGTCCTCCCTCATCGCGGGGTCTGGATATTTCTGTGCAACTCGCATCACCTCGCCCGGCTCCAATCGCGCGGGAGAGTTCCCGCTTCCCTAAGGGTCGAAAGATTCGCCATGGAACTTGCCATGGCGAATTTCGAGCTTAAAGAGGCTTGCGCCGTGATGCTGTTGCGCGACGCGATTACATTCGGCTCTGAGGGACGCACCGCCGGGCGCCTTTCCAGCCTGCGGTCCATCCACGCCGCGCTGCCGGATGCCGGGCGTGCCGGCCCCTCACCATCGCGGATCGCCACATTTCCCAAAATCGATTTGCTCGCGAAAATCAAGCCTCTGATGCTGGGTGACAAGAACATGGATGACTTTCAGAAGTGGGCCACGAAGGACCTGATCGGCCCGCGCCGTCGCTATGCCGAACAGATCCCCACCGACACATACCGTCTGCTGATGGAATCGCCCGGCGTCGACGCCCCGGAGGTCGAACTCATCGTTCAGGTGCAGGTCAAGCCGCACGATTTGAAGCCAAACCAGATCGGAAGACTTGCCTGTTTCAAGTTGATCAATTGCGACGAGACGGATCCGAAGCATTGGTCCGAGAGCCATCGCACCACGGAAGGCATGCTCTCCGCCACCGTCGACACCAACGGGTTCTGCCGGGTCATGCAGGGAACGCGGGAGTGTACGCTGCTCGCCCGCGCCGAGGTGTACGATGACATCGCCGCGAACCGGCGGTTCACGCTGCGCCTGATCCACGCGCGGGGCCGGGAGGAAGTCTGGATCAACCAACGACGCCTGCTGTACGTCCCCGCCTCCGAGCGCCCGAAGCGGGTGGGCTTTGCGCTTGCGGACCGGGGGATGGACATCAACACCCATGTTGAGTTCTACAAGCTCGATCCCCGGTTGGCGGAGAAGCCGTAGGGTGCAGTTGTCTACTTCGCCGGCGAACAGGACATGAACCGCATGCCCACGCCGGACAGGTTCGGGGATGTCGCCGTCGGCCATGCTGTGGCGGTTGTCAAAACTAGTCCGTCTCCTGGAGCGCGTGAGAGTGTTCTTGAAATATCGAAGCCACGCGACTGAGTTCTCGCTTCATGTTTGCCTCGCTAACCACCGACTCAATGATAATGGGAATTTCCGTGTCAATCAGATCAATCATTTTCTGAAACGCCATCGTTGCTGCGGCTGAAATGCCGACATGCTCGCTGGCCGTGTTGACTTCGCTCACATGTAATTGCAGAATTCGTTTGGCGAATCGTTGGGCCAACATGCGGGCGGTGGTCATGGTGCGATCGACCTGATGGGCGTGCCCGATATCGAAGCAGATTCCCGCTTTAGGAAACTGTCCTAAGAAGCGGGATAACTCATCCGCCGTTCGGCCGACCGGTTTTCGTTTGTCCATGTTCTCGAAACAGAGGTGCTGATCTAGTGCCAGCCAAGCTTTGGGTTGATGAAGTGAATCTGGATGGAGGATGATCGGCCACCCACGTTCCGCGACTGCCGCTAATTGTTCGATCAGTCGCGGTTCCTCCTCCGCAGAAAATCGGCTTGGGGCGTGGAAGGAGATGTAATCGAATTGCGTCAGATCCAGATCGTTGAGCGCCGCGATGAGCGGGGAAAGTTCCGCAACACGCAGGGCGGACAATTCAACCGCGCCGACCTCCAGCCTGGCAAGCAGGCCGAGCGCCTTGCGGAAGTCTCCGAATGCGATTGCACCGGTGGAAAAACCTATGAGTTTCATCAGAAGATTCCGTATCGTCGAGTCAATTCACCTAGCTTCACGTCGTCATCGAGAAATAGGCTTGTCAGGCCCTGCTGGAACTCGTCACTAAACTTCCGAACCTCGGCGAATTTACGATCCGACTGAGCTTCCCTAGCTTTTAAACCACCGAGATGCTTGCAAATCTCACCGTCGTTCATCATCGTCAGGAATTGATCGTAGGCGTCAAAAATCCGGATAGCCGTCTGCTCCTTTGCGAATGACGCTGCGGCATCCGCGAGGATATCGAGAGGCGTTATGGTAGGAGAGTCCATGATGAATGCCTCTGCAGAATATCATCGCGGATTTTAGGCGGGAAGCAATTGGGTGAATGCGATTCATAAGATTGACGATGCCATGTTGACCTTCAGGGTAAACTTTGTGAATCTATTGAGCTTACAACTTTTGCAGGCGAAAACTCGCTGCCGCTTCTGCTATCGGTCCCACCGATTCGGCAAGTGCATTCAGCGGAGTTCTAGTCAAAGGATGCTTCTCGTAAATTAGCCCTGGCCGTCGCGCAATTATCGCCGACGTGTCGGCGCAAAGCCGCGCCAAAGGTGAGTCAGGAGCTACTTTGCCATCTAATTGTGCCATTTCACGGCGATAACCTTCGAATGAACGTGAGACTGTTTCTTTAAATGCATAATCTTCCTCGACTCGCTGTGCAAGAGCAGCTCTATGCGAGGAGTGAAAGGCAAGCCAGATAAGCGGTAAGGCAAATGGAGGCCGGTACACGAGCGAGGCTACTAAACGTTCCCAGCTAAGCGGGGCGTCTTTGGCCATCGCCGGAAATTCGTAGGCCAATCCTAGCAGCGCTAAAACACGTAACACGAACACAGCTTGCCAAATACGTTGCGGCCACCTGTAATGACCGCAGCGCTGACCAAATGCAGAAGCGAGACCCCCGCTCGTTGCGCCAGGCAAGGGCTTTCGATCGTTTTAAGTCGTGCGGTTGACAACGCTTCAAGTTCAATTAGCCGCGATTCATACCCTCTAATTTTGGCCTCTGTGCTTACTGCGATATCTGCAAGAATCTTAGCCGTTGTAGCATGTTCGTCACACTGCCGCCGGATAGTTGCGATGCTCTCCGCTGCTAGATCTATGTTCGCCTTTGTCGTTTGCGATCCAAGGAGAAGTCCGTCCAGGTTCTCAGTCGTTAGGTGTGCTGCCTGGTGATGTGCGTCTGAGGAAGCTGCCGCTTGCAGAACGCGATTTAAGAGGATGTCGATCTCCGCTCGCTTCGCGTCGACGTACAGTCTGCCACCTTCAACGTGCTGCGAACGCTGCGCAACGACTTGGGCATTTTGTTCAACCTGTACCTTCATTGCCAATCAATTCAATCACATCCTTTCAGCAGTCAACAGTCACGACACTGAAATCCTCAGCTACACCCCATCGAGTTCCCGCAATTCAAGCACTTGTAGCAAGTCCCCGACCTCACCGTGATCGCTCCGCACACATCGCAGGCGGGGGCGTCGGATTGCATCTCGGAGCTTTGTTGGCTCATGGGATCGGTGACGATGGCCAGGCGTAGGTTCATGCCGCCGGGGGTGGAGATATCAGCGGGTTGGTCTTTTTTGGATTGCTTGGCGCGGTAGTCGGCGTCGCTGGTGTCGCCGTAGGTGAGGGGTTTGGAGTGGCCGTTGCCTCCGTTGGTGCCTCCGTTACCGTTACCATGGCGGGGGCGGGCTTCGGGGGGGAGTTTGAGGGTTGAGTCTACCGGTAGGGGTGTTGGCGACGCGGAGGCTTCAACGCGTTTGGGGGCGTTAGTGGCTCGGTAGCCGTGGATGAATTCCATGGCCAGCCAGCGGAAGATGTAGTCTACCAGGGATTTGGCGATGGGGATTTCGCGGTTCCGGGTCATCCCGCTCGGTTCGAATCGCACGTGCTCAAACTTGCGGACGAGGGATTCGACGGGGACGCCGTACTGCAACGCGACGGACACGAGGGTGGCGACAGTGTCCATCAGACCACCAATAGTGGAGCCTTCTTTGGCCATCGTGATGAACACTTCGCCGGGTTGGCCATCATCGTAGAGGCCAACCGTGATGTAACCCTCGTGACCGGCCACGTCGAATTTATGGGTGAGCGCACGGCGGGTGTCAGGCAGTCGCCGCCGCAGGGGACGTTCGACGATACGCTCGATGATCTTTTCGACCGTGTGGATCGGGGCGACCGAGACATTGTCGGAGCGGATCGGGACGGAGGACTGGGGACCGAGAATGGAGTGGGAGGCGGAAGCCACCTGTGACGCTACTTCATCCTTTGCCGCCTGGACGTTCAGCTCGTCATCTTCCTCGGTGATGTTGTCCAGGTCCGCATCGGATTTGATGTTCAGAGGTTGGCTCAGTTTGCTGCCATCGCGATAGAGGGCGTTGGCTTTAAGCCCTAAGCGCCAACTGAGGTGGTAGCTTTCCTTGATGTCTTCGAGGGTAGCCTCGTTGGGGAGATTAATCGTTTTGCTGATCGCGCCGCTGATGAAAGGTTGGGCGGCGGCCATCATGCGGATATGGCCGGTGGCGTGGATGAAACGCTGGCCGGTCTTACCGTTTTTGTTGGCGCAGTCGAAAACCGGCAGGTGCTCGGGTTTAAGGTGCGGGCCGCCTTCGACGGTGCCCCGGCCACAGATGACATCATTGGCTTCGTTGATCTGTTTGCGGGTGAAGCCCAGCTTCGTCAGTAGGTTGAAGCCGGTGGCCTGCGACTCGGCTTCGGTGACGCCCAGGCGCTTCAGGGTCGGGACGCCAATGGCCCAGGCGCTGAACGCAAAGCTCAGCTCGAACACGCCGGGGAGGGCCGCTTCGATCTTGTCCAGTTCCGCGTCATTGAGCCCCGCAACCTTGAGAGAATCGCGGTTGATGTGAGGCGTGTTGTGGAGGGTGAGAGTACCCATGACGAAGCTGAGAATCTCGGAAATCTCTGTGGAAGAGTAGCCCAGGTTGACGAGGCACGGGCGCAGGGATTGGTTGGCGATTTTGAAGTAGCCACCACCGGCGAGTTTTTTGAATTTGACCAGGGCGAAGTCTGGTTCAACACCGGTGGTATCGCAGTCCATCAGCAGGCCGATGGTTCCGGTGGGGGCGATGACGGTGGTCTGCGCGTTGCGAAGGCCGGTTTTTTCGGCGGACCTCAACGCGCGATCCCAGCACTCTCGGGCGGCGGACAGCAGGCTGCGGTTGCAGAGGGGATCGCTATCCGTGAACTGGCCGGCGTCGATGCCGACAGGCTTGATATCGAGCGTTTCAAAGTCACCGATCAATCGGCGGGCGGGTTCATCGTGGGTGACATTGTAAGCGGCACGGCGATGATTGCGCAGGACGCGGAGGCAGTCCACCTTGTTCTCTTCATAGCCTGCGAAGGAGCCCAGCTCCCGAGCCATGTCGGCACTGGTGGCGTAGCTTTCACCGGTGAGGATTGCAGTCAAAGCCGCACAGATGGCGCGACCCCGCTCGCTGTCATAGGGGATGCCGGCCTGCATGAGCATCGCGCCCAGGTTGGCGTAGCCCAGGCCGAGCGTGCGGAACTTGTAGCTGAGGCGGGCGATCGGTTCGGAGGGGAAGCTGGCCATCAGCACGGAGATTTCCAGCACGATGGTCCAGAGTCGGGCGCTGTGCTTGTAGGCTTCGATATCGAAGCTACGCGTCTCGGCGTCGAAGAAGGTCATCACATTCAGAGAGGCAAGGTTGCAGGCGGTGTCGTCGAGGAACATGTACTCGGAGCAGTTGTGGACAGTAAGGCCGTTGGCGACAAAGGAGCTGGTGACCGGTTCGGTCAGGTCAAAAACCTGCTGCGAACCCAAGGCGGTCAACGACTGAACCCGGTCCCAGTTACCAGCCGACTGAGTGCCGGGGAAGGAGGACCGAGGGGCGATGGAATAGGATACCGCCGTCGCGAGCTGCTCGCGTTTCTTGCCGGGGAGCAGGGCGATGTGTTTGGCAAAATTGCGGAGGCTGCCCGAATCGAGTCGCAGGCCGTGGCGCGATTCTGCGCTGCTGGGCAAGCCTCCGCGAGTACCGGAAAGGAAGTTGTTAGTGGTTAGTTGGAAGTTGCCAGTGAAGACGGTGGATTGGACGCCGAAGCCCAAGAGGACGAGTTGGATGTCTTCAAGTAGACCCAGGCTTTCACCGCGAAGTTCGACGGTGTTGTTGGCGACGTGAGCATCGGCGGTGAAGAGGGCGCGTAGCAGGTGCTTTTGCGCGGCCAAGCCGCTGGTGAAGGCTTCGTCGCTCAGACGGCGCTCGCCCGATTCGATGCTGATGAAACCGCGCAGACGGCTCAGTAGCCGACGGTTGGTAAGGTTGAGCGTGAGGGTGTTACCGGAAGCATCATCGAGTCTACCCCCCGAAGCCATCATCGCCGGGATGGCGTAGTCATCGGGGTAGCTCTGGTTCCCCCAGGTTTCGGCGGCGTACTGGGCGAATCCATCGACCTGATCCTGGGAAATCCGGCAGCGATCCAAATGCAGGGCGGTTGCATCGTGGTTGGCCTCGGAAAGAAACAGGCCCAGCATCTGGAAGAAGCGAGAATCCTGCGGTTCACCCACCTCCTGCACGGCGGCGATCCGATCGGGGAGCTTCACCTCATCGGAGGAAGTCAGATCCTTCGCAGCCACCCAACCGCGTGCGCGGGTCCAGACCTGGTGGTCGGCGGTGAGCTTCAGTCGATAACCCCCGAGGGTGCGGAGCTCGAAGATATCTTTGGTGCCGGTCGGAAAGGAGCCTTCGGTGACGTGGATTTCCTGACCGAACAGATTGGTGATGACGCGGGCAGGCAGATGGATCATCTGGTCGATGCGACGCCAGATTCCACCGGGACAAAGCACGCGGGTGTCGCCGGTGACACAAGGGTTGGAGGCATTGATACGCCCGGATTTCGGGCAAGTGTGCCACTGGTTGATCGTGTCGTCATACTGCACGCCCGGGTCGGCGCATCGCCAGGCGGCGAAGGAGATTTCCTCCCATAGCGCACGGGCTTTGAGCTTCTTGGCTACTTTACCGTTGGTGCGGTTGATCAAATTCCAGTCGCCATCTTCTTCGACGGCTTTGAAGAATGCGTTGGGGATGCGGACGGAGTTGTTGGAGTTTTGGCCGCTGACGGTGGTGTAGGCTTCACCGTTGAAGTCGTAGTCGAGCTTCAGGTGGAGCCTCTTGGCCAGATCCTGCTGATCCTTCGGGAGGTGCTTCATCCCCTCGGCCATGGCGGCGACTTTCAGCTCCTCGCGCACTTTCCAGTTGACGAAATCCTGGACATCCGGGTGATCCAGATCGAGGCAGCACATCTTGGCGGCACGGCGGGTGGTGCCACCGGATTTGATCGCCCCGGCGGCGCGGTCACCGATTTTCAGGAAGCTCATCAAGCCGGAGGATTTCCCGCCGCCGCTTAGAGGCTCATCCGCCCCGCGCACTTTGGAGAAGTTGGAACCGGTGCCCGAGCCATATTTAAATAGGCGGGCTTCGCGGGTCCATAGGTCCATCAAGCCACCCGGATTGACCAGGTCATCGCTGACGGATTGGATAAAGCACGCATGGGGCTGAGGGTGCGTGTAGGCATCCGTGGCATGAGTCAGTTCACCCGACTTCGGATCGCAGTAGTAGTGACCCTGCGACGGCCCGGTGATTCCATAGGCCCAGTTCAAACCCGTGTTGAACCATTGCGGACTGTTGGGCGCGCACATCTGATGCAGCAGCATGTAGGCCAGTTCATCGTAGAAAGCCTGCGCGTCTTCAGCGGTGTCGAAGTAATTGTGCGTCTCGCCCCAATGTCTCCAGCAACCGGCCAGGCGATGGACGACCTGCTTCGCGGATTTCTCCGGGCCGGTGACGATCTTCCCGCCGGCATCGCGGATCGGGTTGCCATCCGAATCGACCTGCGGCACCCCCGCTTTGCGGAAGTATTTGCTCACCATGATATCCGTCGCAAGCTGCGACCATTGCTTCGGAATCTCCGCGTCGTTCATCTCAAAAACGACCGAGCCATCCGGATTGGAAATACGGCTGGTGCGCTTCTCGTACTCGACGCTCTGCAGAGCGTTCTGACCTTGTTTGGTGAATCGGCGGGTAATTTTCATGGTGGCGATCCTTCGGAAAGTAAAGTTCGAGGTTCATCGAAAACACCGATCGCATCGTGCGAGAGGTGAATGAGAATTAAATTAATTAGTCGACTTTAGGCAGCGTCAGTCCCGGTTGATCCTGGTATTTGCCGTTCTTGTCTGCGTAACTGACGGTACAGGTGCGGTCCCCCTTGAAAAACAGCAACTGGGCGAT
>JANXVV010000348.1 GCA_025351525.1 Humisphaera sp.
CAAGCACAGTTCTCGGAGTACCGCGACCTGTGGCACCCAACCCCGACGCGGAGCTGATTGTGCCCCCCGAAAGCGCCTCGCAAGCGAGACCGCTAAACAGAAGCCGTTTGAGAAAGTTGAATAAAAACCACCATGCCCCAATCGCTCGGTCATCTGGCCACTCATCACTGGAAGGGAATCTTCTTCATCACGCTCGGCCTCTGCCTGGCCGGGATCTATTCCGCATCCTCCATGCCTTCCAGCGTTTTTCCGCAGACCAATTTCCCGCGCGTTACCCTCCTGATCGACAACGGTGAGATGCCCGCCGATGAGATGATGGCGACCATCACCAAGCCGATTGAAGAGGCGATGAAGGATGTCCCCGGCGTGGTCAGCGTGCGCTCCAACACGGGTCGCGGATCGAGCGTCGTCAACGTGTTTTTCAATTGGCGCGTCGACATGGAAGCCTCGGAACTTCATGTGCGCGCCCGATTGGCGCAGGCCCGGAACAGCCTGCCGGCCACACTTCAGGCGCGGACGTACCGTCTGACTTTTTCCGTGTTTCCGATCACCGGAATCAGTTTGACGAGTGCGCAGCGTTCGCTTTCAGATTTGACGGTGGCAGCCGAGGATATCATCAAGCCGCGATTTTTGCGGATACCGGGCGTCGCGCGGGTCGATCTGGTTGGCGCTCGTGAACCGGAGTTTCACGTGGTGGCCGACCCGCTGCGATTGGCCGCCCAGAATTTATCCCTCACGCAGGTGGCGGATGTGCTGGGCAAAAGCAATCTCGTGGCGGCGGGGGGGTTGCATGAGGAAAAAAACACGCTCTATCTCACGCTGGTCGACGGACGCACCCACGACATTGCCGAGATTGAGAATCTGGTCATCGCCGTGTTTCAGGATCACCCGGTGAAGGTCCGCGATTTTGCCCGTGTTGAAAAAGCAGCCGAGCCCGCCAGCACTGTCGTGACGGCCAACGGCACGCCGTCGGTGCTTATCATGGTGCGCAGCCAGGCGGATGGGAGCACCGTCGATATCGTCGATCGACTCCACACCGAAATCCGCGACCTCAAAACGCGCCTTCCGGCGGACATGAAAATGTCGTTCTTCTACGACCAATCGATCCTCGTGCGCGATTCGGTCCACAGCGTCTGGGAAGCGATCATTTTCGGCTTGATCCTGTCCGTGGCGATCCTTTTCATTTTCCTGAAAGACTGGGGTTCCACCCTCGTTGCGATTGTCGTCATACCGGTCACGGTGCTCGTCACCTTGCTTGCGATGCGGCTGTTCGGCATGACGTTCAACCTGATGACGCTCGGGGGGATCGCCTCCGCCATCGGGCTGGTGATCGATGATGCCATCGTCGTGGTCGAGGCGATTCACACGAAGATGGCCACCGGAATGGAGCGTCTGTCGGCGGTGCATGAGGCGGTCGGCGATATCTTTCTCCCGCTCGTCGGCTCCACGCTCACGCCGGTCGTGGTCTTCATCCCCCTCGCCTTTCTCGACGGCGTGCCGGGCGTCTTTTTCCGGGCGCTGGCGATCACCATGACGGTGTCGCTTTTGATGTCGCTGGTCCTGGCGGTGATGGTCACGCCGTCGCTGGCCGCGTGGATTATCCGGGCTTCGCCGAAAGGTCACGGGAAAAATATGGAGGAAGGCGGGTTTATCCTGCGGGCCGTCACCGCCTTTTACGAAAAGGCGGTTCGCGCCGCTTTGCAGCATCGTTTTATTACGGTCGGCTTGTGCGCACTTCTGGTGCTCAGTGGCCTCGATCTCTACTCGCGTTTGAAATCCGAACTTCTTCCGCCGTTGGAAGAGCGTGGCTTCGATATGGATTACAAGGTCACGCCCCCCGGCACCAGCCTGGCGGAGAGCAACCGGGCACTCATGCAGATCGAAAAAATCCTGAAGGATACGCCGGAAATTGAAAACTTTTCGCGACGCCTCGGGACGGCCCTCGGGTTGGAACTCACCGAGCCCAATGCCGGCGACATCATGGTGAAGATGCGACCCGATGCCAAGCGCGCCACCGCCGACGTGATGGCCGAATTGCGCGGGAAACTCAAGCATGTCGAGCCACAGATAAAGGTCGACCTGCACGGCATGATCGGTGATTTGATCGGCGACCTGGTCAGCTCTCCCAAGCCCGTCGAGATCAAGATTTTTTCCACAGACCTCGAATTTCTGAAGCAAACCGCGCCGGCCATCAAAGCGCAGATCGATGAAATTCCGCACGTCGTCGACACTGAAAACGGGCTGATCGTCGCCGGGCCTTCGCTCACCTTTCACGTGCGCCCGGCGGATGCCCAGCGGTTCGGGCTGAACACCACCGACATCGCCACTGCCGTCAGCACCGCCAAACTCGGGCAGATCTCCTCGTATGTTTTGCAGGCGTCGCGCGTCACCAACATTCGCGTGTTGATGGACCCGGCTTCGATCAACCGCATCGAGACGCTGAAAAATATCCCGCTCAAAACCGCGAGCGGGCAAACGGTTCGTCTCAGCCAGGTGGCGGATGTGATTGAGGAACCCGGCACGCTCGAACTCGAGCGCGACGATCTGCGGCAATACGTTGCCGTCACGGGTGAGTTGGAGAACGGCGACCTCGGCACGGTGATTCAGGAGATCAAAGCCAAGCTCGCCAACGATCCACGCTTCCCCTCCGGCGCGATCGAATTCGGCGGGCTCTATCAGCAACAGCAGGAATCGTTCCGCAATCTCCTCGTCGTCATGATCATGGCGGTGCTGCTGATCTTCACCGTGCTGGTGCTGGAATTCCGGTCGTTCCTCGAACCGATCGCCATCATGGCCGGTGCCCTGCTCGCGCTGATCGGCACCGTCACCGCGCTGTATTTCACCGACACTTCCGAAAACATCATCTCGCGGCTCGGGGCGATCATCGGCATCGGCATCGTCGCGAAGAACGGCATCCTGATGCTTGATTACGTCGACCATCTGCGCCGCACGGGACTGAGCATGGAAGAGGCGCTCGTGCAATCGGGCCGGCGAAGGCTGCGCCCGGTGCTGATGACTTCCATGGCCGCCGCCCTCGGCATGCTGCCCCTGGCGCACGGCGTCGGTTCCGGGGCGGACATGCTGCGTCCGCTGGCGATCGCCGTCATCGGCGCCTTGTGCATCTCCGTGCTGCTATCGCTCGTCGCCACGCCGACCGTCTACTACGTTTTGTATCGGTTAAGCCAATTGCGCGCCCCTGAAAAGAGTCAGACTTCTTCATCTCCAGCAACTTGATGATTTTTTTAGCGGCTGTGCCGAAGGCACGCGTTTTTTGGG
>JANXVV010000351.1 GCA_025351525.1 Humisphaera sp.
CACAGGTCTCGGAGTACCGCGACCTGTGCCGGCTTGGCCGAAAGACACAGGTCTCGGAGTACCGCGACCTGTGGCACCTAAGGCGTCTGACAACCTGGAAGTTATTTACAGCCGGTTCCTGAGTTCTTCGAACTTGGATCAGCTTTGAAAGGGTATGGCACGTTGCGACTTGCGGCAATGGAACTGTGGCGGAGTGTTCCAATGTGTTGATGTGCATCGATCCTTCCTTCAGTAGAATAGGGGAATGAAAATCCTATTGGCTTGTCTGACTGTCAGCCTGCTGGCAACGATCACCGCCTTCGCCGCCGGTGAAGATGCCTACTATAAACTCGGCCCCGATTCGCTTCCACAAGACGGGGTGCCGAAGGGAAAATTGGTGGGGCCGACGACGCTACCCAGTGAAGTGTTCCCGGGAACTTCTCACACCTACTGGGTCTATGTTCCCGCCCAGTACGATGCCAGGCAGCCGGCGGCGCTGATGGTCTTCAATGACGGGCAGGCCTACATCGCTCCGAACGGCGACGTGCGCACGCCAAATGTTTTGGACAATCTGATCTTTCGGCGGGAAATCCCGGTGATGATCGCCGTCTTCATCAACCCCGGTCGACGGCCCGATCAACCGGAGCCATCCCCCCGCGACTGGGGCGATCGCACCACCAACCGCCCGGCCGAATACAACACTCCCGATGACAAGTATGCGCGGGTGATCGTCGACGAGTTGATGCCGGCGATCACGAAGCAGTACGACATTTCACCCGATCCTGATCTGCACGGGATCGGCGGGGCCAGCTCCGGCGCGATCGCCGCGTTTGCCGTCGCCTGGGAACGTCCCAATCAGTTCCGCAAAGTTATCAGCATCGTGGGTAGTTTTGTGAACCTGCGCGGCGGGCAGGTCTATCCCGAACGCGTGCTGGCCGCCGACAAAAAACCGATCCGCCTGTTCTTCCAGGATGGGGTCAACGACAACCGTGCGCTCAACGGTGACAACTACAATCCCGACCGAGACTGGCACTACCAGAACGTGCGACTCGTCGAAGCGCTGACAAAAAAGGGATACGACGTCAACTACACCTGGGGCATCGGCCTTCACGGTCAAAAGCAAGGCGGCGCGATTCTGCCCGATATGATGCGCTGGCTTTGGCGCGACTACCCCCGTTCGTATGATGCCCGCGATAAGGTCGAAAGATCCCTGCGCTTCCTCGCGACTCAACCGACGACCCGCGCGACTCCTTAAAGTCCGCCACGCGGGTGGTGGAAGAAAATAAATCCGGGCGCAAAGAGCAATTCGAAATTGATTTCTTTGCGCCTTCCTTTGCGCGCTCCGCGTCTTTGCGGCCAGGTATTTTTAAGTGCGGGTGAGCCCGTACAGTGACGTCGATAGACGTGATAGAAAAAAGAGGAGTACTTATGATTCATTTTGGTAACCGCTTTTTGTGGATGCTTATCGTTGTCACTGCCATGGGGATAGCCGAGGACTGCCGGGCCTGGGGTCTTAAGGAACATATTCTGATGACGCGCATCGCCGCCGAGCGATTGATCGCCGATCCCGCGACGCCGGCGGCGATGCGAGAATGGCTGCAATCCTCCAATCGATCCGGTTCGGATATGGCGGCTGAGAAGCAATTCTTCCTGCATCAGCGGATTGGGATTTTCCCGCGCGCGGTGGATGGGCTGGGCTTCTGGTCCACCATGCCCGATCAGGATAAAGGCGCAGCCGGTGGTCGGCAGACGGTCGAACCCTTCGGCGTGACTGAATCGCAATTGCACTTCACGGACCTGGAGTTACTCGGGGCCGATGCGGCCACCCATACCTACCGAGACGATCTTTCGCATAAACCCAAACCCTCCGACATTCCCCGCGATTTTCGCAATGAGCGGTGGAAGCACGCCGGGATGTTGCCTTTCCGCATCGAGGATTGTTACGGAAAAATGGTGCAGGCTTTCCGTGTCGGACGCCTGGCTGACAAGGATGGACAATACCCGCGCGATGAACACGCCGAGCGATGGGCGGGGTATTTGGCGCATTATTTGGAGGACAATTGTCAGCCGCATCATGCGACGGTGGACTTCATGAGCCGCAGCTATTTCGGCAAGGGAAATCCGCGGTCCCCAAACGTCCATAACAATGTGGAGTCCACCCTGATGGACGATGAAACCGAGGACCACATGGCCCTTCGCGAAGAATTCTGGCCCCTGTTTGTCGCCGAGTTGGATCGCGTGAAAGACCCCATCGAGACGAATGATCCGTGGGCGGCGACGATCGAGGTGTTGATGAAAAGCTACGATGCCCTGCCGTTGATTGGCCGGGCCGCGATGGCCGGTTACCACCTCGGCGGCACGCCCGAAGCCCCGACTGGTCACCCGATTGACGTGCTGGATGCAGATGCGTTTTTCCATTTCAAGGTGAAGGTCGGCGAACAGGAAATGACGCTGCTGGAGATGAAAGCCCATCAGATGGCATGGGCCGTCAAGCGTGTGGAGCGGGTATGGCGGCAGGCGTGGGAGGAAGGGCATGGGGAGAAGTAGGCGGGGCATTTCGTGGCATGGGCAACCCGCCCATGGCCATGGTACACCATGGCGTTGGCCGGTACTCCGGTCAACCCGGCAAGAGCGCAGCGATCTTTCTTTCGTGTTCGTTCAAAGAGCGCTGCGCTCTCGCTTGGGTCGACCGGAGTACCGGTCGACATCGCGGGGTACCGCGAACATGGGCTGGTAGCCCATGCTACGATGATGCCCTCGAAAATTACCTTAGAATAAATCTCTTGCAACCTCTGGAACCCATCGGTTACCATTCCAGCATCATCCCCTTTCAGGGATGACACTTCGCCCGCTTCGTTCGGCAATGTTCAGGAGATATCATGGCTTCATCTCTCCGTCGCCACTCCGCTTTCACGCTGGTTGAACTGTTGGTGGTCATCGGCATCATCGCGCTGCTCATCGGCATCCTGATGCCGGCCCTCAGCAAGGCGAGATCGGTTTCCCGACAGGTCAAGTGCCTGAGCAACATCCGCCAACTCGGAGTGGCGGATCAAATCTACATGGCCGACTCACTAAGATGGCATCTTCCGGGCTACTGGGGTTGGTCGCCTGCCGGCGCCGGTTGGACGCCCAGCACGCCGCCGGCCATTCCTGCGGCCGATCCGCGCATGTACTGGTTTCAAGTGTATACGATCACGCAGATGCTGAAATCCGACAACCCGGACCAGGGCCGTTTCCCGGCTTCAACCTGCTGCCCGGACGCACTGCTGTCGGAGAAAAACGCCAACAAATTTGGCTGGACCCTGCATGAATCCTACGGCATGAATTACTCGCAACTTCCCGGCATGAATGTCACCCTCGCCCCCAACTATCTGAATGGCTGGAAAACGTCGCAGGTGATCAACGCCGCCGACAAAATCTTTTTTACCGACGCCACCAGTGAAGGAGTGAGCGTCAGCACCAGTGTTAGTTCCCCCAATGCCACCCTGCGATACCTGGTCCGCACTCCCGAGGATTGGTCCGGTGAAAAACACGAGCCACCTCATTACGGCGGAGCGGTGGCGTATCGGCATAACGGCGGGGCCAATATCCTTTACTTCGACGGGCACGCCACCCGGATCGCCTATGCCGATCTGAAATATGATCCGGCGGTGGACCCTTCCACTTCACCGAAGTTGAAGGCATGGCAGACGACGACGCGGTGAGGGGGGGCATGGGCGTCTCGCCCATGCATTTCTTCGGCCAAAAAGCATGGGCGAGACGCCCATGCCACCTCACTCAAAACATCCGAATCGAAAAAGCGTCAGTTCCTTTTCGATTTTTTCCCATTCGAGCTTTTTTCTGATTTCTAATTTCTGATTTCGAGCTTAAAGATCAATCACTTCCTCGGCGGCAACACCACCGTCTTCACCCGCACAATGTTCGGCCTCGCCCGCAGCCGATTCAGCAGCGCTTCCGGCGGCGCACTGTCCGTCTTCAGCACCATCAACGCCGTCGCCTTCCCTTCCTTATCGAACTCACGGCTGATGACCATGTCCGCGATATTCACACTCGCATCGCCGAAGCTGGAACCCACCAGCCCGATCACGCCCGGCTCGTCTTTGTTGACGATAAGGACCATATGGCCTTCGGGGATCATGTCCATCGCGTAGCCGTCGATGCGGACGATTCGGGGCAGACCGTCGGCGTAGACGGTGCCGAGAATGCGGTGGGTTTCACCGTCCGGGCCTTCCACCCGCACCCCGACGATATCACCGACAAGGCCCGCCGGGGGTTGCGGTTCATGAACGGCGGAAAGACTGATCCCGCGGCTGCGGGCGATGTGCTCGACATTGATGATGTTGACACTGCCCGGCCCCATGTGTGGCCGCAGCAATTCAACCGTGACCAATCGAAGCAACGTCGGCATCAGCTTGGGCGCGCGGTTGCCGCTGATGCGAAGGGTGATGGTTTTGTAACCGCTGTCGCAGTAGCCGGAAAGCACCGCGCCGATGCGGCGGGCCAGCTCGGCGAACGGGGCCTCGTCCGCCGGGAGATCCAGTTTGATCCCACCGGCATTTACCGCGCCGCGAATCTCCCCGCTCTGCAGATACGCTACAATCGCCTTGCAGGCATCCACCGAAACGGCGGTCTGCGCTTCATCCGTCTGCGCCCCCAGGTGCGGCGTCAGCACCACATTCTCACAGCCAAACAGCGGATGATCCTGTTGCGGCGGTTCCTTGATAAACACATCCAGCGCGGCACCGGCGATCTTCTTCGCCTTCAGCGCTTCGGCCAACGAAAACTCATCCACCACTTCCCCGCGCGAGTCATTGATGACCAGTAGATTCGGCTTGCACCTGTTGAACAGCCGATCGCGATTCAGCAGATGCCGCGTGCCTTCACCCCCCGGAACGTGGAAGGTGATGACATCCAGTTGGGAGACGAATTCGTCGAAATCCCGAATGAGTTTGACCCGACCCTCCAGCGCGGTCGGTTGGCTGTAGAAAGGATCGAATCCAACGACGGTCATCTCCATCGCCAGCGCCCGCGTCGCGACCGTCTGCCCGATGCGGCCAAGACCGACGACACCGAGCGTTTTGCCCGCCAACTGAGTGCCCTGATATTTCGCCTTCTCCCACTTCGGCAACGCGGCTTTCACATGAGCATCCGCAGCGGGAATTTTACGCGCCAGGCTCATCATCAAAGCCAGCGCATGCTCCGCGGTGGAAAGGGTCGACGCGGCGGCGGTGTTCAAAACAAGAATGCCCTTGGCGGTCGCCGCATCCAGATCGATGTTGTCCACGCCCACCCCGGCCCGCGCAATGGCTTTCAGAATCCCCGGATTCTCCAGCACCTTGGCGGTGACTTTCGCGCCGGAACGGACGACCAGCGCATCGTATTGCCCGACAATCGCCGCCAGCTCGTCTTCCTTCAGCCCGATCTTGGTGTCGAAGGAATGCCCGGATTGCTTGAGAAAATCCAATCCCTCTTCCGCCAACTTGTCAGCCACGAGAATGCGCATGGTAAGGTTCCTTCTAAGAAAACGTCCGCTTCGGTAAAGTCGGGTATCGTAGGGAAGTGAGACGGAGAGGCAAGCGGAGGCGGGAGCGCCGACATTTAAATCGACGTACCCTGCTCCGGGGTCGATGTGAGGGCGTTCATCGTTTACTCAACGTCACCGAGTCCAGCTTCATTGCAGAGCCAGACGATCTATCGATATACACTTTCAAAATCTGGTTTCCGCTCTGCAAATTCGCCGTCCCGGCATTGACCACCGCGTATGCCATGCCGGTCGATTTTAACTTGATGCCCTTGAGAATTCTCGATCCGATTTGCACGCGGATCTGTCCGCCATTGGTACTCAAACGGGGTTGGATCAAATAGTTGCCTGCCACTGGAACCTGAACGCTGTAGCTGACCCACTCGCCAGTTTCCATTCCACCGATGGTAGCGCCGCCTTGGGCATTGGAATCAGAGAAAATACCCATTGACGAGTGACGATACGTGTAGGGACCGATGTCGGCGGGAGTTGGTTTATGGTACGCCAGTCCCTCTCCACCCGAGTCGAAATCCTCGGCTTGAATCGTGATGGCCGATGAAACCGAAAACGGTGTGCCGCTTCTTGGCCAGGGACCCATGGCCCGATTTGGCGACAACACCGTCAGTTGGATCGCCGCATCCATCGCCGCCAGCAGATTCAAGCGGTGATACGTTAAGCCGGAATTCGGATCGAAAATTGGATCGCCGCTGCGAGTGAGGATGTCGGCAATGGTATCCGGGGTGAATGCGGGGTCGATATTCTTGATCACCGCCGCCGCCCCGACGATCTGCGGCGAGGTGGGACTGGTATACGCACCGCCAAGCGACTCGATGGTTTCCGAACCGGTCGATGGATCATATGAAGGCCCGACGATTTGGTCCCCCGGAGCCAGGAAATCCAGATAGGGGCCGCGCTGCGAAGTGGTGACAATCGAATTAAAATTGTCCGAAGCCCCCGTGAAGTACAGATGGGGCGATACCGCCGCCGGATCGACATTAAGAGGCGTTGACGCTGAAAAAATATTGCTCGCCGGCGATCCGACGAACACCCCCGCATCGTCCAATTGGCGCAATTCGCGACGATATCCCGAAACGCCTGTCCCCATCAGATTCACCGCCACGATGTTGTATCGCAACCGGTGGCTCACGACCCATTGCAACGCCGCCTGCACCTGCGCTGGCAGTGATCCGGTTCGCAGGGCGATCAGGTTCGCGTTTGGCGCCACACCCACGTAATGCTGTCCGTTAAAATCATACCCACTGCTGGCGGCGATCCCGGCCATGAACGTGCCATGATTATCCGGCGAACTCAGACCGGAGTTCGCCTTCGGAATGGGGTCGGCGGTATTCTTGATGAAATCAAACCCGTCGACCACCTTATGACTCCCACCGAATCCACCCCCCAGCGCCGGGTGATTGTAATCCACGCCGACATCAATGATGACAATCGATTCGTTGCGGCCATCCGCCCAGGGATATTTCGCCAGCGCCTCCGCCTGATGAATCAACGCCCCCTGAGTGTTGTTGGGCAGCGCGATCGCGTTCACACTCAGTAACGCTCTCGACTCCAAAGCCTCAAAAAGGGGGACGTTTTGAGCTTTCATCGGATGTTCCGGAAAAGGAGTCACCTTTTATGGATCAGATTAAAACAATGCGCAACCGGAAAACGCCTGCCTCCGGCACGGCCGCTAAACGAAGAGCAGGAACGCAGATTATTCCACCGTCACGCTCTTTGCCAGGTTACGGGGTTTGTCGACATTGCAACCGCGCGCTACCGCGGCGTGATACGCCAGCAACTGCAACGGCATCACCGTCAACAGCGGTTGCAGCGGTTCGAGCGTATGCGGCACATACACGACATGATCGCTGTACCGCTGGATTTGCGTATCGCCTCTCGTGGCGACGACGATCACCTCGCCGCCGCGCGCCCGCACTTCTTCGATGTTGCTGATGACCTTGTCGTATTGCGTGCCTTTGGTGGCGATGAAGACCACCGGCATCCCCTTGCTGATGAGCGCGATCGGCCCGTGCTTCATCTCCGCCGCCGGCATTCCCTCGGCGTGAATATAGCTGATCTCCTTCAGCTTCAACGCTCCTTCCAGCGCGATCGGATAATGATACCCTCGCCCCAGGAACAGCCAGTTCTCCTTGTCGCAAAACTTGCGGGCATACTCTGCAATCTGTGAACTTTGCTCCAACACTTCCTTCATCTGATTCGGAATGTTACTGAGCGCCTCGATCAACTCCTGCGTCTGATGCTGGCTGGTGAGTTTGCGACGACCGAGGAACAGCGACAGCATCGCCAGCACCGTGCATTGGCAGGTGAAGGCTTTGGTGGACGCCACCCCGATCTCCGGCCCGGCATGAAGATAGATCCCCGCATCCGTTTCGCGGGCGATGGTGGAGCCGACCACATTCACCACGCCGAGCGTCATTGCGCCTTTGTCCTTCGCTTCACGCAGCGCCGCCAGTGTGTCCGCCGTCTCACCCGATTGGCTGATGGCGACCAGCACCGTGCCCTCCTCCACAATCGGATTGCGATAGCGAAACTCGCTGGCATAGGTGCATTCGGTCGGCACTTTGGCGATGTCTTCCAGCATGTAATCGCCGATCAGACCCGCGTGCCACGCCGTCCCTTGGCCGGTAAGAACGAAACGCCGCGCCCGCACCAGATCGCGGCCCATGTCCGAAACACCCCCCAGCACGATCCGACCCTCCCGCGCATCCACCCGCCCGCGCAGACAGTTCGCAACGGCGGTCGGTTGCTCGAAAATCTCCTTGAGCATGAAATGCTCGTAGTCCCCCAGCTCATATTCCTCAAGCTTGTTTTCCAGCTCGGAAATCACCGGTGAAACGGAAATGTCATCGATCGTGGTCGTCCGGAAACTGCCCGGCTTCAGCACCGCCATCTCGTTGTCGTTGAGATACACCACCTGCGTCGTATGCTCGACGATGGCGCTGGCATCGGAGGCCACGATGTATTCATCCGCGCCGATGCCGATAATCAGCGGGCTGCCCTTGCGGGCCACGACGAGCGTATCCGGCTCATCCTTGCACGCCACCGCGATGCCGTAGGTGCCTTCCACCTGATGCAACGCCGCCTGCACCGCCCGTGAAAGCAGCGACGTGCCCGGCGGCAGATGATTCTGCTCCTTCAAATCCGCGTAAACATCCCCGATCAGCATCGCCAGCACTTCGGTATCCGTCTGGCTCTTAAACGTGTGACCCTTGTCCGTGAGAAACTTTTTGAGAACGACGTAGTTTTCAATGATCCCGTTGTGAACCACTGCAATGTGCCCGTCATCGCTGGTATGCGGATGAGCATTGGCTTCGGTGGGCGCGCCGTGGGTGGCCCAGCGGGTGTGGGCCATGCCGATCTTCGCATCCGGCAGCGGGTTGCCTCCGTTGTTGATGCTGTCTTCCAGCACGCTGATCCGCCCCACCGCCCGGCGGATGTGCATCTGCCCGGCCTCGTCGATCACCGCGATCCCCGCCGAGTCATACCCGCGATATTCCAGACGTTTAAGCCCCTCAATAAGCAACGGCTGACAGATTTTCCGACCGACGTATGCAACAATTCCGCACATGCAATCACTCCATTTTTCATTGGCCCGCCATCCATCCGGGGGCTGTAAAGGGTAGACGTAAGCTACATCGGGTCGGTTCAACCTCGACTCAAGCGCGTAGTGGATACCCCTCATATGTTATCGGACAAATCCGCGAGAACAATCCAACGCCTCCCCGCGCCGAAATCGGAGCCGCAGGCGACGACCCGGATTCCCCCTCCGGAATATCCGATTCTCGCGCAACCCGAATTATCTTGACATCTCTCAATCGTTCACGGTATCGTCCGCAAGCCGCCTCGCGGGAGACGCGGCCAACTCACGCTCCTTTCACCTCCGTCACCGGAGACGGGAACCAAAATGGGCATCGCTTTGAAATCGCTTCTGCAGGCCGTCGAATCGTTCTTCCGGATGTTATTCAGCAAATTAAGGGGGGGGGGAATCGTTTGCGCAGTCGCGAGCACGAACCCTTCTCGTTTCAGACTTTTGAACCGCGCCTGCTGTTGACCGTCGGGATTTACCCATCGAGCGACGGCCACCTGGAGGTCCATGTGGAGCAGTTGCCCCCCGCCGCCGACTATCAAATCTATCGCGGCAACGCGCTGGGGAGTTGGACGCCGGTGGCCGATCTGGGCGCGCTCGATCCGTATATCGGCGGCGACTTCGTCGATACCGGGGTTTCGATCGCCGGTGGCAGCGTCTACCGCTATGCCGCCTACGACGGCAACGGCAACCCGCTCGACACCGCCACGCTCTACACCGTCAGTCAGATCGGGGCCGTCGTCACCGACTACACCACCGCGCACCTCAATTGGGAAAACAACGAGCCCACCCTGCAATTCTCGCTCTCTCGAGATGCCACCTTCCTCGGCAATCTCGGCAATGCCTCCTCCTACACCGACACCGGCCTGGAACTCAACACCTGGTACAACTACGCCCTGAACGAGACCACCGCCAACCAGTGGAGTACGATCGAGGTCATCACCGCGCCACCCTCGCCCTCCGACCCCGTCGCCACGGCCGTCTCCGGCCAGGAGATCGATTTACACCTCTCGAATTCCACTTCGTTTCAAGGGCCCTACAACATCTATCGGTCACTCACCCCCGATTTCGCCCCGGACGCCGCACACTTTGTCGCCGAGTCCGGCGGGCAGCAGTTCGCCGACACCACCGTCGTTTCCGGCACGACGTACTACTACCAAATCACCTCGTTCAATCCGACTGTCGGGCTGGAATCGCCTCCCTCCGACACCTCGGCGACCACTCCCGTCGGTTCGCCGGTCGTCACGGGCCAGCCGATCCACGCCATCGCCGGCTCGGCCTACCACGGCATCGTCGCCACCTTCAGCCAGGCCGGCAGCGGCAGCGGGCCCGCCGAACACTCCGCCGAGATCAACTGGGGCGATGGCTCACCCAACGGGTCTACTAACGGAACCTCACCGGATTTGGCGATCATCGATAACCCGGACGGAACCTACTCCGTTATCGGCACGCACACCTACGCCATCTGCTCACGAACCAGCGCTACCGCCAGCGTTCTTGTCACCTATCCCTTCCTGGCCATGCAAGACTCGGCAACGTCGTCGGTCAGCATCGTCGAACCGCCCGCCGCCGTGAGCGGATTTTCCGCCACCGCCGGTTCCCCGGGATCGGTCGACCTCAATTGGTCTATCAACGGCGAGCTTACCGCCACCGCCTTCAGGATCGACGCCTCCACGGACGGTGGAACCACGTTCCAACCCATAGGCCAGGTCGATGCGCCGGACACATCGTTCGACGCGGTGAATCTGGAGGGCAAGACGCACTACACTTTCCGCGTAACGCCGGTGAACGAAGCGGGGGATGGAGTCGCATCGGCAGTCTTGCTCACGACGGGAGCGGTTGGGAAATGGTATAAAGTCAGTTTCATGGATTCAGTAAATCCCGGCGCTACCGCCGAGCCGTTCAGCGATACTGCTGGTTCAACCGTATCCGCGTCAGGTTCATCCTATGGATTGCTGGCGCTCACGTCGGCTGCACAAGCTAACGGAGGTTGGGTCTATGCCGATTCGATGTCGGATGCGGTTCTACAAGCGATTTCGGGATCAGTTACCGACAGTCAAGGTGTGACCTTTACTTTAGGCACTTCCGCAGCGTTCACCTTTCAGACGGCGTGGAGTGTGGGCGGGCGACCGGTCGGATCATCAGTTGTCTTCCGCGAGTCGGCGGATACAGTCTTGGGTGGCGCCGGAAATGATTTGCTTGTCGATCAAGTGACTGTAACCCCCGAGGCTTTGTTCGTCACCGCCAGCGCCGATCAAACCAACGCGCCGGGAGGCGCATTGGGAGTAGGGATGTTTACCAGCGCGGATTCGACCGCCCCTGCCAGCGATTTTCATGCAACCGTCACCTGGTCCAACGGCGTGTCCAGTAATGCCATTATCACGCCTACCCCTGACGGCGCGGCGTTTGGCGTATCAATCGTCCCTCCCATGGGCGTTGATGCGAGCATCTACTCACTCACCGTGATTCATAACCCCACCGGCTTTTCCGACCAGGATAGTCTGGGGGGCGCGACGCAACCATCCCAAACCACCTATTCAACATTGACCGCGTCAAAGTTCAACATCGGCACCAGCAAGAATTATATCTCCAACATCACCTTGTCCTGGAAAGGGAAAAAAGCCTTGGCCAGCGGAACCCACTACCGCATTTTCAGGGTAGATGCCAACGGGGTTGAAATCCAAAAGGATTTTCCCGGCAACGGTTCCTGGCAGGATGTTTCAATCACGCCCGCCAATAATTACATCTATTCGATCCAGATCATCAATGACAGCACCGGCGTTGGCGGTAGCCGAATCGCATTCGGCGCGCCAATCCAAACGTACTATGCCCGCGACAATCAAAACCCGTTCATTTCTCCGAAGACCCGATTGGATAGCGCATCGACCACTTCCGATCCAACCGGCGAAAAGACGACTTGGAATTGGAATAAGCTGAGCTATTGGGCCACGGGCATCCAATTCAAACTCTTTCGCACTGACGACCCCTACAACATTCGCCTGTCGAATGGCACGATTGGCCCAAACCCGGCCTTCAATAAGTTCAAGTCGTTCATCAATCTTTACCCGGAAATCGCAAGCCAATCCTACACGATCGACGATGTCAGTGCCGGAACTTACGGCAGCACGATCTACTACTACACCCTTGTCGCATACGAGAATAATATCGCGTTCGCGCAGACAACGGTTGTGGCACCGCAGTACGTGTTCCAACTGGGTCTCCGTGCCACCGACATCACTAAGGCGGATTACCGGAAATATGTCGAGCACCAAGGCTACCAGTTCCATCCGTTTTTCTATACCGAGACGGGCAGCGCTTCAAGTCTTGATACAACAACCGCCGAAGGCCTGTTGAATACTCTGCCCGCAAGCCTGTCGGTCGTACTCGGTGGACTCTCATTGGGGGGAGGCGAAGCGGTGCGGATCACTCAGGAGATGCAGAACCGGTCTATAGGACTTCTAACGCTCTTTGATCCGGTATCGAATTACGACGACGGGATCACTCTAGCCGTATCGGGATTAGCACCTTTCTACGAGCAACGATTCAATGGCAGCAACGTGCCGATAGACCCCAAGAATCTCACTGAAGATGAGATGCCGAAATCAACATTTTTCCTGCCTACGATGACCACCAACTCAAACGGCAGGTCGACCGTTACGTCGAAGATCGCTATCGCCTATAATTGGCACCAAACATTTGCCAAGGAATTCCCCGCCGGAGGGTATGGTGTGGCAACCGGTTCCATTGCAAATCTAAGCAGCGCGTTAGATTGGCACGATGTGATCTCTGGAACTTACCATACTTCTCAATTCGACATCCCGACGAATCCCGCATTCTTTGAAGCTGATTATGGAACTGGTAATCCGCTAAGCATCCTGCCGAACATTAGGAAAGCCATCGACACCAAGATTGCCTGGACCCTGTAGATGCCTTTTATGTCGTTGTTTGGGGGCGTATGTTTAATGGCGGAAGCATCCATGAGAACTAAAATCTCACAACAATGCGTGGCGGTCGAGTCTCTTGAACAGCGGCTTCAATTTAGCGATGCCCCAGATTTGATTCATTCAACAGGCTCCCTTTCAATACCGCGTGAAGCCATGGGCGCAACATCCGTTGGCGATCGCGCTTTTTTCGCGGGGGGATATGTCGGCTTCCCTCGCGCAGGTGATGCGTTCACAGATGTTGTTGACGTATACAACGCAAAAACAGGAATCTGGTCAACCGCCCACCTCTCTCAGGCGACCGCCGCGGAAACAGCAACGCACACCGAGACGATCGTATTTTTCCCAGGGGGTTTTCTTAAATCGGTCAAGGCGATCGACATCTATGACAGCGTCACCAGCACATGGTCGATAAAGTCATTTCGGGAATCTCGCCACTGGGTACAGTCCGCAACTGTTATTGGGCAGGCAGTGTTCATCAGTTCGGTATTGAATGCTTCAGGAGTACCCATTGGAGGTGCCGTAGACATATTCGATGCGACCGCCCGGCGTTGGAGCGAACGCAATGCACTGACGTTTAGAGAACTGGTTGCCATCGGCACGAAAATCCTGTCCTCTCCTTACGAATCGCCCACTACCCTTGTCTTCGACGGCATCACGCATGGGTGGTCCACGATTAAAGTACCCGTACGCGGGCTTAGGTTGGAACATCCCATTGCCGTCGGCACGAAAGTATTTTTCCGTGTTGGCGGCACCATCGGCGTGATCTACGACACCGTGGCCGGAACTTGGACCCAGATCGCCACCCCGCGATTGGGCGAGCAGATCGGCCAAGACGCCACGAGCGCCGCCACCGTGGGGACAAAGATCATCTTCGCCAGCGGCCCCTTTTTTCCCGGTGGATTGCCCGTGTATGCCAACGTCGTCAATGTCTATGATTCCGTGACCGGCCAATGGTCCACTGCACCCATTTCGGTTCCGCGCGGCGGGATATCGGCCACCACCGTCGGCAACCAAGCCCTGTTCGCGGGAGGTGCCGTTGACATCATCGGACCCACCCAAGCTTTTACCCCCCAATCCGCCGTTGACATCTTCACCGACACCGCCCCCTCCCCCGTCCTCTCCGGCGGCCTGACCGGCAACATCGGTCACCGCAACCAAGTCACGATCATCAACACCGGCGACGCCGCCCTGGCCGGACCCTACGGCATCCGACTCTACGCCAGCCTGGACCGCACCCTGAACGGCGCGATCCTCGTCGGCACGCGCGGGGTGACCACACCGCTGCCCGCCGGGTCCTCGGCTACCTTCGGCGTGCGCACCATCTTGCCAAAGGACACCCCCGCCGGAACCTACCATCTGCTCGCGGCAATCTCGGACGGCACCGGCCACCTCACCCCCATCGCCGCCGAGGATGCGACGTTTCGGGTAGGCCGGAAGCAGGTCGCCGCGCCGGCCAACGCACGACCGGCGAAGAGTATGGCCGGAGCGTTTACGCGTGCATCCCATTCGGCACGGCAGTGGACTTGAACCATGAAAGAGGTTCCGTTGAACCAGGTACAAACGGCCTGCGATGAGGACTCTACGAACTACAAACGGAGAACGGGACGGGTCCAAATCGATGCGAATTCCTTGTTTATGTTGCCTCTATTCCGCTATTTCTTCCCAAAAGTAACTGTTTACCGTGCCCAGATCATCGGGAAATACGGCGTAGAAAGACCGCGCACATCCTACGTCCGGAGGACGATCACGCGAAACCGTCGGCGAATCGATACTATTTCGGGCAGTGACGGTAAACAGTTACTCCCAAAATCTGTCAGTATTGGACCTGTTCCGTTTTCCGATCCCACATTCCCACGAGAGATTCCAATGAATTCACAGACCTTCGGAGCCACGTTTATGGTCGAGAGCCTCGAGCAACGGCTCCAATTGAGCGGCGCTGCCGACCTGGTGCATTCGACGGCTTCCCTCTCCGCTCCCCGAACCATTGTCGGCGCTACAACGGTCGGCGATACGGCGCTGTTCGCAGGCG
>JANXVV010000364.1 GCA_025351525.1 Humisphaera sp.
ACATGACGACTCGGAGTACCGCGACCTGTGGCACCCGATGTCGAAGTGTCCACTCTTTTCAACTCCCCGACACCACGATAATCCCGACTGTAATCAACGCGATCCCGCACCATGAAACGATCGTCAACCGCTCCTTCAAAATCAGCCACGCTCCCATGGCCAGCAGTGCGGGATTGATTCCTTCGAACGGAAACGCGGTGCTGAGATCGAGTTGTTGCAGCACACCGAGCCAGAGGAAAAACCAGATCGTCAAACAACCGATGCCGCCGATGAAGAGCTTCGTCTGCCGTGATTTCAAGAACGGCCCCACGCCGGGACTCATCGCTTTTTTAAGCAGCAGTTGCCCACCGACCAGAAAGAACTGGCAAATGATGCAGAGGAACAGGAACACGCCTTTCACAGTTTCTCCTCGGCCTTCGTCGCCGGCCCGACGACCATGATGATCCCCGCGAGAATCAGCACGATTCCAAGCCAGCGCCGAACGGGGATTTGCTCGCCCAGCACCAGCCATGCCCCGATGGGAACCAGCACGTGAACCAGATTGATGAGCGAGAACGCCACCGTCAACGGCACGTAGCGAAGCACGTAAATCCAACTCGCGAAACTGAGGATGTAAAAGACAATGCCCACCCAGGTCCACCCTGAAGCCAGTGCCGAAACTCCGCCCAAACCGGCGGGCATCTGCGCGAACTGCGGCGCAGCCATCGCCCCTTTTTTCAACAGCAATTCCGAGACCGCCACCAACACCGCGCCGATTCCGATCTGCACATAGGGATTGAAGAACCACGCGACCGATCCCGTGCGACGCCACCCCGCCGGAACCGGCAGGCCATCATCCACGGCGGTCATTCATCACCCCACAGGAGCGGATAGTTCTTGAACTGCTTCAACACCTTGTCGCCGCGCGTCGGTTCCATCCAGGGCAGCACGCGCTTCAGCACGAAGTTGGCGATTTTCGACGTGTGCGCCACATACAGATCGAGAGGTGCCAGATCGCTTTTCAGATGAAGCTTGGGATCGTAGTTCAGCGCGCTGCTGCAATACCATTTGATGCCGTGCTCCATCGCCCAGCCGATCACATCGCGCAGGGTGTGGAAGTACAGATGCAGATCGAGGGCGACCGCATAATCGAGCCCAAGATATTCATCGTAGATCGAATCACCCTGCAACATGCAGAGGCTGAACGCGACGAGCCTGCCGTTCTGCCGCCAGAGAAAGTAGCGGGTTTTGTCCGGCATCTCGCGCCCGAGCCGACAGAGATACTCCTTCGTCAATTTCTCGAAGTGCATCTTCGAACGGTTGTACACGTTCATATACAGCCCATGCACCTCATCGACGAACGGCGTGATGTCCTCCCTCACCTCCAGCACAATCTGATCCGCATCGGCAGTAGCCTTGAACTTCCGCCTCAAACCTTTCCGGGTGACCTTGCTCAAGACCTTGGTCATGTACTCTTCAAAATTGGCATAGTCGATCGACAAGCGGGTCATCGGCAGGCTGGGGATTCGCGTGTATCCGTTGTCAGCGAAAGTTTGCAACTGCCGGCGGTAGCTCGAAGGAAATTCTTTCAACACCACCATCGACGCTTTCATCGACTTCGCCATCGTCGGCAATGCCTCGTGCAGCATAGCCGCGATCCATTGGCCGTGCTCGACGTCCGAGCCGTCCAGATGTCCCTCCCCCGCCGCACATCCGATCATCATCGTTCGCAGCGTAAGGAATGTCGAAAACATTTTGCGAACCGGGCGCACCCCGCTTTGCACCGCATTCCCCGCCCCGGCGATCAGATCCTGTGCCAGCAGAAAAAACGGCTGGATCGCCCGCACCTCGCCGGCTTTATTTTCCAGCACGAAATACCGATATTCAAAACCCTGTAGAATCGTCTCTTCCACGATGCGGTAGTACCGCGAATCTTTCCGCAGGTCGGGGAACGAGCGCGAAAACGCTCGCTTCCACGATTCGCGGGATTCGATGTCTTGCCATGTGGCCGCGTGAACAATGCCCCGGGCGGTCTCAACACACTGCGGTGAACGAACGACACTCATGAAACTTTCAACGGTAAACTCGCCGGTCATCCCCATCGCAAAGAGCAAACTGTATTCTTCGGCATTCGTCAAGTGTGTCCGGATTGCCAGAACACGCCCCCCTTAAAACGTGCTGCCATCCTGGCGCCATGGATGGCTCGACGCTGGACGATGGGCGGTCTTGCTGCTAACACTACTTCAGTCGCAACTCATAAGACTTTGCTCTCGCGCGAGCCATGGATGGTGCGGAATATGAATGAATCGTACTTTGGAAAAATCGCCGGAGAACTGGCGATTCGGGCGGGCCAGGTTCAGGCGACGGCGGATTTGTTGGATGCGGGCGGCACCGTTCCGTTCATCGCCCGCTATCGCAAGGAGATCACCGGCTCGCTGGATGAGGTGGCGATAGCCTCCATTCGCGATCGGCTGGCGCAACTGCTTGAGTTGGATCAACGCCGTACTTCCATTCTGCAATCGCTCGACGAGCGGAAACTGCTGACGGACGATTTGAAAGCCCGCATCCACGCCGCCGAAGCGATGGCGGCGTTGGAAGACATTTATCAACCGTTCCGACCCAAACGCCGCACGCGGGCGATGATCGCCAAAGAGAAGGGGTTGGAACCGCTCGCGGACATTTTGTGGAAGCAGGATCCCACCGTCGACCCGGAGCAGGAAGCCGCCCGCCATGTGACGGCTGCCGGCAGCGGAATCGTCGCGGATTTGATCGTGCCCGATGTCGCCGCCGCGCTGCAGGGGGCGCGAGATGTGTTGGCCGAGCGGATCAGCGATGACACCGACTCGCGCGTGAAAATGCGGAAACTCTTCTGGGACCATGGCCAGATTCGCTCCGAGGTGATGCTCGGCAAAGAGCAGGACGGCGCGAAATTCAAAGACTATTTCAATTGGTCGGAACCCGTCGCCACCGCCCCTTCGCATCGGGTGCTGGCGATTCGGCGCGGGGCGGAAGAGGGCTTTTTATTCTTCCAGGTTCGCCCGCCGGAGGATGAGGCGATCGCCATTCTGGAAGGGCTGTTTATCAACGGTCACGGTCTATGTGCCGAGCAGATTCGGCTGACGATCAAGGATGCCTACAAGCGACTTCTGTGCATGTCGATGGAGACCGAGACCCGCCTCGAATCCCGCCGCCGGGCCGATGCGGATGCCGTCGAAGTGTTCGCCGAAAACCTGCGGCAACTGCTGCTGGCCTCCCCGCTCGGTCAAAAGCGAATGCTGGCGATCGATCCCGGCTTCCGCACCGGCTGCAAGATCGTCGTGCTCGATGCCCAGGGCCAACTGCTCCACAACGATGTGATCTACCCCGATCAAGGCCAGCACAAAACGCTCGAGGCCGAGCAGACGATCAAGCATCTCGTGGCCCAACACCACATCGAAGCGATCGCCATCGGCAATGGCACGGCCGGCCGTGAGTCCGAAGCCTTTATCCGCCGACTGGGGCTGCCCGCTTCGGTGATGATCGTCATGGTCAATGAATCCGGCGCCTCGGTGTACTCCGCCTCTGAAGTCGCGCGCGAGGAATTTCCGAATCACGATCTGACCGTTCGCGGCGCAGTCTCCATCGGACGACGGCTCATGGACCCCTTGGCCGAGCTGGTAAAGCTGGATGCCAAGTCGATCGGCGTCGGGCAATACCAGCACGATGTCGATCAGGACAAGCTCAAAAAATCGCTCGATGATGTCGTCATCTCCTGCGTCAACGCGGTTGGCGTCGAGGTCAACACCGCTTCCAAACAGTTGCTCACTTACGTCTCCGGTTTTAACGCCACCCTCGCCGAGAATGTCATCAACTATCGCAACGAACACGGCCCCTTCAAATCCCGCCGTGCACTGAAAGAAGTCCCCCGCCTCGGCGATAAAACTTTTGAGCAAGCCGCCGGGTTCTTGCG
>JANXVV010000366.1 GCA_025351525.1 Humisphaera sp.
CACCAGCGGATGATCCGCCGCCACCCGATCTCGCAGGTCCACCTGGTGCGTATCGCACGGGCGGCCGCAATCCCGAGAATCTTTGCCATCACTCAAAGTGTGACAAAAAACACAATGCTCCATGTGGAACATCGGCATGTGTTGGTGAATGACTGTTTCAAAAAGTGCCGCCGGAAATTGCCGTAACATCGCGGTGAGTTGCTTCCAGTTCAGATCGTAGCTCGGGACCATCCGCTTAACGCCATGCTCGGCCAGAAGGGCAGCGGTCACTTCGTTCGCGATGTTCAACGCGTAGTCGGCGATGAGCGGAATCTGCGGCGTGTGCTGCTTGAAGAATGTGAGACCGGCGAGATGGCGAACCAGGATTGCATCGGGTTGGCAATCGCCGATCTGTTGCAGCAATCCCTCTTCGCCCGGTTTGACGATACGCGTCGTCGCCAGCCCGATCGGCACGCCGGCGGCTTTCGCCAGCTTCACGGCGTCCTTGTATTTCCGCACGTCCTCAAATTCCGCGTAGACCATGCCAAGGGGAATCGGGCCGGTCCATGCGGTGATCGCCTCCAATTGTTCCATCGTCCGCGCGAGAGCGTAGAGCGTGGGAGAAGTGGGGAGATTTGATTTGAAAATTGGAGCTTGAAAATTGCCGGTAATCTCGCTTCGGATTATTTCAAGCGCGAGGGGTTCCGTTATCTCGTGCGTGCGCTGCCGTGCGGCGATCAATTCCTGCACGCTGCGGCGGCGCAAATCATTGAGCACGCTTTTAGGTATCATCGCCGGCGGAAGGTCGCCGATGATTTCAACTTCACCCAAATCGAACGGCGTATCGCCCAACCGGCCCAGTTGCCCGCGCAACACCTCCATCGTGATGGGGAACTTTTCGGCCTTCGCCAACGGGCCATCCCAGGTGGCGGCGGTTTCGTGGAAGCCATCCGTCACGCGGATCGTCAACGCGCCGCCGAGCGTTGCCTCTACGCGGAAACGAATCGGCAACCGGCGGGCAACGGTCTCGCGGCCATAGGATTGCTCCAGCTTGCGCCGCACGGCGGGGTCATCGGTCTTCCACACAATTGCGCCGATTGCGATCGCCTGAAGATTTACATCACCGCGACCGAACGTGATCTCTACCGCCTTTTGTTTAGCGGAAGTGCCGAAGGCTCGCGTTTTTTCAGCACTCGAAGAAACGAGTGCCTCTGGCACTACCGCTAAACGAAGAGGCTTTACGGCAAATACGCGCCCGCCCTGCTCATCCTGCTCGGGATGGCCTTCATCGAAAACGACGCCGTCGCCGGGCTTGAGATCGCCGGTGATTTCGATGCGAACGACGTCCATCGTCGTCGACACGACCGTCCCAATGCGGAGACCGCGGCTCTTGGGAAATCGGGCGTGTACCAACTGCTGATGATTCACACCGCCGAGGAAACCATGCGTGAACCCTCGCGAAAAACTCTGGGCCAGTTCCTTCGATCGCTCTTCCGACAACACAAAGGTCTGTTTTGCGGCCACCGCATCCAGAGCCGCGCGATACGTCTGAGTAGTTGCGGCCACGTAATGCGCGCTTTTCAACCGGCCTTCGATTTTGAAGCTGGTGATACCGAGTGTCGCCAGATCGGCGACGATGTCGTAAGCCGCGAGATCCTGCGGGCTGAGAAGGTAAGCTTTGTCGCCCAGATCGCGTGCGAAGCCATCGACGATCAGCTCATAGGGCAGTCGGCAAGCCTGCGCGCACTGCCCGCGATTGGCACTACGCCCGCCAAGCGATTCGCTGGTCAGACACTGCCCGCTATACGCGACGCACAGGGCGCCGTGGATGAAAATCTCCACCGGCATGTCCGTCGCCGCCGTGATTTTGCCGATGTCACCGGCGGTCAATTCGCGGGCAAGAATCACGCGCTTCACACCGAGTTCCCGCACGAATTCGATCCCGCGCGGCTCGGTGAGCGTCATCTGCGTGGAGCCGTGTACATGCAGCGTGGGGCAGAGTCGGGCGATCAGCCTCGCCAATCCCAGGTCCTGCACAATGACCGCATCGGCCCCGGCTTTGGCGACCGCCGTCACAAACTGCATCGCCTCCGCCAGTTCGTCGGAAAACACCAGCGTGTTGAACGTGACATACCCGCGCACGTTATGGCTGTGCAGATATCCCATCACCTCGGGCAGTTCCTCCTGCGTGAAGTTCGTCGCGCGATGCCGTGCATTGAAGTTGGACAGTCCGAAGTAGACCGCGTCGGCCCCGTTGGAGACCGCCGCGCGCATCGCCTCCCAGTCACCGGCGGGGGCCAACAATTCAGGTGCGGCGGGGCGGTCGGACATCGGGAAGCCTACTTTCGGAGGGAGAAACGAGGCAGTTTAACTCCGGAGGATACGAGGCGTCAATTTCGTATGTTCCGGCAGCGCCGCTGAACCATTTCTCGTTTCAATGGAATTCATCGCTTAGAATTTGTCGATGATGCTCACTTTCCATGCCGTCGGGGATTGGAATCGCGATCAGGTTTTTCTGTCACGTGTGCCGTGTACGCGATCGATCGTTCCCGAAGTCGAGCGGATCATCGATGAGACCTGGCAGCGGGTCGCTTCGCAGCCCGGCGTCAACCTGTTCGATGGCCCGATGTGTCGGCTCGAATCGTGGAGCGCCGCGCCCGCCCGTCTCGACATCGCAATGAGCGACACATCCTACAAGCCGTTCATCGGCACGAACCTCCATCACCCCGAGTTGGCCGACCGATACGGCCCGTCGATTCTGGCGAATCCCATCGGGGTGAGTCCGGCGCTGGAGACGGCGGATGGTTGGTTGATGATGGGCCGTCGCAATGGTTCGGTGGCATATTACCCGAACCGCGTGCATCCGTTCGCCGGTGCGTTGGAGCCGCGGGATGCGAATGATCTCTTCGGCGCGGTGCGGCGTGAATTGGCGGAAGAACTGGCGTTCACGAACGACGACATCGCCGAGATTCGCTGCACGGGCGTTGTCGAGGATCGATCGATTCGGCAGATGGAGTTGATCTTTCGGGTGGTGTCGACGCGAACGAAAAAGCAGATTGAATCGACCGTGGATCGGACGGAACACCATTCGAGTTGGGCAATCCGATCGACGAGGCAAGCGATCGATGTAGCGTTAGAAGACCGGTTGGAACTAACGCCGGTCGGAATCGCGGCGCTACTCCTCTGGGGAAATGTTCACTTCGAAACCAGTTGGTTCCAAGACCGCGCGGATCGAATGAAACGCGTAGGATCTGCTTTATCGGTCAAAAAAACAACCCTGGGGGAAAGTTCCGTCCTCTGAAGCGAACCCGACGAAACTCGATCAAATCCAGCCAAAAATTACCGCGCAGCCAAAACCGAATAAATATGCACCGGAGGATATCGCGGCCGATATCTTTAAAGCTGCGCGCCCCGGGCGCACGATTCCGATTCCCGATGCGAAACAGGCGATCACGGCGAGGAGGAGCGACGCGATGAATATAGGTTGGGCCCAATATATCGTGACCGGCGGGTATAGATATCGACCCCAGATCCGACCGCCATTTCAGATGAAGATTGCAGCGAGCAGGGCGATGTCGGCAATGATGGCCGTAAGAATACCAATCCGAATCGCCGTTAACGTGCGCCGATCGGACGGCCTGCCTACATACACAAGTGTCGGAATTTCATCACTGCTCACTGGAGAATCCTGCGGTATGCGTTAGAACTCAATGCCCATTCCCCGCAGCAATTCAATCGCATCCGGCAGCTTTTCCTGCCATAGCCAGGCGGGCTGGAGGTAGAAACCGGGAAGAACGATCGAAGAAATCCGGCCTTCGGTCTCTGGGATGAGCGTGTAGGCTTTATTCGCGCCCAGCGTATACGCTTCGACGGTTTGAGACAGGGGATCGACGATCCAGTATTCCCGAACGCCGGCTTTTTCGTACTCCAGATATTTATCGCGGCGGTCACGGGATTGACTGTCGGGGGAGACGATTTCCAGGCTCAAATCCGGCGGGCCTTCCAAATGGTTCGGACGAATCTGGGCTTGCCGTTCCGTCGACACGAACAGGAGATCCGGTACGCGACGACGGCGCTGTGAGCCCAGGCGGATCATGAACTCCGGACCGAGGATTTCGCCTAAATGACGGCGCTCGACAAACTCGCCGAGCAGTTTAGACAGCCAGATGGATTTACGATTGTGAATCAAGCTGACTGGCGGCATTAGGATCACCTCTCCATCAACCCATTCCGCGCGCACTTCATCGGTGGCCCAGGCGACGAATTCTTCTTCGGTCATGCGAAGTGAGGGTGCGACCTTCCCGAGGGGAAGATCGTCCAGATCAGAGGATGGTGACGTTGTTGAAAGGGTGGGCATAGGCAGCACTCCGAACGAGTATTGTAGCCAATGCATCGGGGAATTGTTGAAGATTCCGTCTGGTCAATTTCCCATGGAGGAAGCTCCGATGGGCTTTCGGGGATCAACGGAATTGATCAGAACTCCCGGCGCTGTCTGGCTGTGGCGATATTCAGGATCTTCCGGTATTTCGCCACCGTTCGCCGGGCCAGCGTCAGGCCCAGTTCCGCCAGTTTCTCGACGATCACATCGTCGTTCAGCGGATTCAGCTTGTCCTCATTGTCGATGATGACCCGCAGCTTTTCCTTCACCGCATCCCAGCTCATGTCCTCGCCTTCGGCGCTGGTGGTGCCGCCGGAGAAGAAACGGCGGAGGGGGAACACGCCGCGCGGGGTTTGAATCCATTTTTCACTCACGGCGCGCGAGACGGTGGCGACGTGGATCCCCAAACGGTCGGCCACTTCGATCATCGGCAGCGGGCGCAGAAATTCCGGGCCCTTGTCGAAAAACTCCCTCTGAGCATCCACCACCTGCCGAATCACCCGCAGGATGGTGCCGCGGCGTTGCTCGATGCTTTCCAGCAGCCAGCGGGCGTTGCGGACATTGTTGCTGAGGAACTCGCGGGTTTTTTTGTCGATCGGGGCATGGCCATTCTTATCCGCGCCGCGCTGCTTGAGCATCTTGCGATAGGTACCGCTGATGTACAGATTCGGGCACGGATCGTTGGTCATCTGGATTTCATATTTGCCCGTCTGCTCGTCGCGGTAGATGATCGCATCCGGCGTGACCGGCGGCGCCTCATCGACCCCGATCTGCTTGCCGGGGTGCGGGTGCAACCGGCCCAGGCGTTTCACCGCCACTTTCAACTCCTCGATCGTTCGGCCCAGTTTCTTACCGATCTGCGGATAGCGGTTCATTTCCAGATCTTTAAGATGATCGGACACCAGCCGTCGCTCCAGTTCCAGATCATGGCCCGCCGCGTCCGGATCATCGTCGATGGCATCCAGTTGAAGCAGCAGACACTCGCGAATGTTGCGCGCCCCGACGCCCGGGGGTTCCAACTGTTGCACCAAACCAACCGCCGTGCGGAGGTCTTCTATCAGAAGGGGAACCTTAGTCGATTCCTGTTGAAGCGTTTCGAGTTCGGTGTGGAGATAGCCCTCGGGGGTAATGGCCCCGATGATCGCCTCGCCGGCTTTTTTCACACCGGGCGGCGCTTCTACAAAGAGCCATTGGTCCATCAGATGCTCACCGAGATTTCCACCCCGGGCGGCCGTGTTATTCAGGGCGTCCAGCTTCTTGTCGCGTTCGCCATCGTAACTGCTGCTGCTGGTGTGGTTGCGCAGGCTGCCGCTGTAGTCCTCGTTGTCGAGATACTCGCTGATTTTTTCCAGGCGGTCGAAATCTTCCGCGCCGTCATTTTCTTGGACGACCAGCGCCTGCTCGCCCTCGCTGAACTCTTCCCGCGCTTCATTGTCCGGCTCACGCGGCGTCTCACCCTCCACCGCCGGCTCTCCCTCGTTTTCACGCAGTTCCAGCACCGGGTTGGCCTGAAGCTCCTGCTCAATGCGCTCTTCCAAAGCCGCCAGAGGCAGTTGCAGGATCTCCATCGACTGGATCATCCGCGGCGTCAGCAGTTGCCGTTGATCCATTCGCAGCGAGGCTGATTGAGATAATTCCATACCTTCACACTACTTGCGTTGACAATACCAATTACGGAACAGGGCATGATTTTTGCTACTCCCGCACTATATCATCGGAAACCAGCCCGGGCAATCTGCAAAAAGTCGGGTTCTGTGTTAGGATCGCAGGGCCATCGCATTTGGCTCTCCGGTCCCCTCCCCTTGGAGGGTGGCAGTCCTTAGCCGCCGATTTCACCGACCCGGCGTCGCGGGAGCGACGCCCTCCACTGTCCCCCTTTGTGTACCGGGCGGAGGGGATCGGAAATCTCAAATGCGATGACCTTGGATGGAATCGACACATAACGCCTCATTCACTTTTGCAAGGTCACATTCTTTTGATGGATTTCATTCAAACCGACTCGCACAGTAGGTGGCATGGGCGTCCCGCCCATGCTTCTTTTTGCCAAAAAGTATGGGCGGGACGCCGATGCCACCTCATTGCCCGAACTTTTATTGCTTCGATTTTGATCGCGGGTTGTGCATCGAGTCTGATCGGCTGCGAACGCCGCACGGTGGAGTCCACTCCCGACAGCACCAAAATCCACGTTCTATCTACCGTGTATCCGCTGGCGGATGTGGTACGGCAAGTGGCGGGTGAGGCCGCTGAGAAGGTGGCCCTCGACTGGTTCTGTGAGAATGGCCGCGACCCGCGCGATCTCCATCTGTCCGATCCCCAGAAAAAAATCGCGGGCATCGCCGACTTGATTCTCACCAGCGGCTTCCCGGAAAATTGGGCGGGTGAGGCGATGGATTCCCGCCAGCAAGCACTCCGATTACTCTCGCCGGATTCCACCCCCAGCGGTCGAGTGCTTCCCGATTCCCACGGCGCGCTGTGGCTGAACCCTCAGATCGTCAAGGAGATGGCCGACACCGTTCGCGAGCGACTGACGGTGCTCGATTCCAGGCACGAATCCCAATATCGCAAGGGCAGCGAGGCATTCATTCGCGAAGTCGAAGCATTGGATGAAGAGTTTCGCGATCGGCTGGCCCCATTGAAAGGCCGTCAATTTCTCAGCTTGCGCCCGACGTGGGGCGATCTTGCCGAACGATATGATCTGGAGGAAATCGCCCCCCTCGACACCGATCCGCATCGCATCACCGATGACGAAATTCGCAAGCTGAAGGAGACCGCCCGGCAAGAGGGAATCGAGGTGCTGGCGATCGACGCCGCACTGCTGCCAGGCGTTCAACGAGAATTGCAAACCCGCACCGGCCTGCGACTGCTCCCCCTGGATCTCCTGGGTTCCAGCGCCCCCGATGGCCGCAGCACCTGGATCCGGATGATGCGGTATAATTTGGGACAGTTGGAGAAAGGGTTGAGGTAATTCAAAATTCGTAATTCGTAAAAAAACATTAAGACAAAAAGCAGCAATTTCGGCCCTTTTTTCATTACGAATTACGAATTAGTTTTCATCCCAAATGCCCCTCCTCACCATCTCCCATCTCGACTTCGCCTACCGCGATCGGCTGGTCCTCAAACAGGTGGACTTGGAAGTCGAATCCGGCAGCACCCTCGGTCTCATCGGCCCGAACGGCGGGGGGAAGACGACACTGCTGCGCCTTCTCCTGGCCTTGCATGAGCCCACGCGGGGCTCCATTTTGATCGACGGTTTGACGCCGCATCAGGCGATTGCGCGCGGGGATGTCATCGGCTACTTGCCGCAACGGCCGGCGATTCCGCAGCAGTTCCCGCTCAACGTGCGACAGGTCGTTCAAATGGGGTTGGTCGGCAAAACCGGGATGCTCAAGCACTTTCACCGCGATGATCTCAACTTCGTCGAATCGCTGCTCGACCGGATCGGGGTGCGCGATCTGGCCGATGCGGCGATCGGGGATCTGTCCGGCGGTCAGCAGCAGCGCGTCTTTATCGCCCGCGCGCTGGCCGCCCGGCCCAAATTGCTGCTGCTCGATGAACCCACCACCGGCATCGATCGCAACGGCCAGCAAAAGTTCGTCGAGTTTCTCGAAAGCCTGAAGCGCGAGATGAATCTGACCGTCGTGTTCACCAGCCATGATCTGCGGGCCGTCAGCAGCATGTCGAATCGGATCGCGTGTTTGAACCTGACGCTGCATTATCACGACACGCCGGAACACCTGCCGGCGGAGATGGTCTACTCGATGTTCGCGTGCGATTTGGAGGCGGTCAGAATTCGAGATGCCAAGAGGTGAATTTTGTTTGTGAGTATCACCCGGTCAATAATGCAAGTTCGCCACGAAGTAGATCAAGTGTGTCTGAATCAATCCTAAACAGGACTGACTTGAGATGTTCATCGTGGCACGGGCTTCCAGCCCGTGTTGACGGGCACGTGCGTAAAATAGCTTGATTGATGCGTTTTACGACTTCCGAATCGCCGGCATGGGCTGGAAGCCCATGCCACAACTGAGATTTAAAATGTGGAAGCAATAGGCTCAAAATTCATGTTTTTTGGAATCTCTTCGCGTTCTTCGTGTTTTCGTGGTGAATAATCCGCGCTTCTGGGTATCCTCCCCCGACTTGAATTTACTCGCCGCCACACTCCCGCTCTACTCTCGCGCCCTGTTCACCGCCGGCGCGATGGGCACCGCGTGTGCCGTGCTGAGCGTAATCGTCGTTCTCCGTCGATGGGCTTTTATCGGCGAAGGCATCGCGCACGCGGGTTTCGGCGGCATCGGAACCGGATGGTTGCTCTCGCTCGCGTTTCCAATTTTCGCCCACCCAGGCGCGGTCTACGCGGTCGCGGTGCTGTTCTGCCTCGGGATGTCTTTGTGCATCGGCTACGTCACTCGCGAACACGGCAGCGCCGAGGCCTTCGGCGATGACTCGGCCATCGGAATCTTCCTCGTCGCCAGCCTCGCCTGGGGATTCGTGGCGCTGGCGATCTACAACCGCCATCGGCCACCCGCCGACGCGGAAATGTGGGAGAAGTATCTGCTCGGCACCATCAGCTACGTCTCCACCGACACCATGCTGGCCAGCGTGGCCCTGTCGGCGGCGGTGGTCTTTGCGGTCGCGTCGCTGTTCAAGGAAATCCTTTACTACGCCTTCGATCCGCTCATGGCCCAGGTCTCCGGCGTGCGCGTGGCGGTGCTGCACTACGTGCTGATGCTGCTCATGGCGATGACCATCGTCGTCGGCATGCGCATCGCCGGCAGTTTGCTGGTCACCGCGCTGCTTGTATTGCCGGGGGCCACGGCGCTGATGCTGAGCCGACGGTTGCAGTGGGTGATGACGATTTCCGTGCTCATCGGTTTGAGCGGCAGTCTTGGGGGACTGGTATTAAATCACTCGGTGTGGCCCTTCCTGCCGAGCGGCCCGGCGATTGTGCTGGTGCTGTTCGCGGAGTTTGTCATCGCCTATGTGTGGACGCATTTCGTGCGACGATTATTTTCCACGCCTTCCGTTTAGCGACTTCCCGGAGGGAGGGGATTTTTCCGTTGACGTGCAGAAATCCCGTCCCTCCGGGACGGCGCTAAACGAATTTATTTCAGGTGCTGCTTGCGTAGGCTTCGCGCTCGAAGGGATTGTCGAGGTACGGATTGCCGCCCCGAAGTTTCACCACCAGCGAGGCGATGCCGTAAGCCGGTAGAAACAGCGGTCCCCATCGTTCGCATTGCCGAACATGCACCCGCTCATGCTCGCGCGACCAGTTCAGGCAGTCCCGATCGCGTCCCAGCACAACATGCCCCAGCGTCATCGCCGATGCGCCGCCTTCCAGCAGTGTCCACTCCGAAAGAAAGTGCATGACGAATCCACCGTGGATTTCCAGCACGCCATCCACCCACCGCATCCGGCCACCGCTGACCAGCGCCGGCATGCCAAGGCACAGGCCGATGGCGGTCGTGGGCAACGACCACAAGTAAATGATTCCTCGCCACACCTTCACGCATCCACCACGCTTGACGTTATTTCAGTTTTGAGCGCGCTTACCGTCTCTGCGGACACGCGATGCAAAGGCATGATCGTTTTGGTTTTATCTTGATTCTTCCCTTGGCCGCCCAGAAAAATTTTGGCAAGGCATCCTGCGCACTTCCGACATCGACACACCTCACATCTCACCCGCGTGACGCTCGAGTTCGGGCTATCCGCCGCACCCTGAAGCACTGCCAACACTTGATTCGGATCATCCGCACTAACCGCCTGCGTCAACGAATCGGCCCACTTGCCTCCCATCGCCACAGCCGTAAACGACTCAGCATACCACACACCGCACGTCTCGCAAAAGGGTCGATTGGAAGCCTGCCACCCCATGATTCCCGCCGTGATCGTCAACGCCAGAACCTGAAAGCTGATCCATCCCCCGACGTGATCCCAGCGCAGGCGAAGGAACCCCGGAAACCCGGAATGCCGTGTTTTCGGCAACAGAATATAGCGGTCGTAGAAATCGAACGGCTTTGCAATCGCCGCATTGTAGAACTTTGCTTTCTGCGAATCAGGCGCAACACCCTGGTCGATTAAATCAAGGCGCACTCGTTTCACGGTTACATGTACCGCGTCGACATAGACCGCTCCCTGAAAACACATCGCGCTGAATAGCGCGCAGAGCAATCCGATCCCAAGCGCAAGCGGCGCGTTGCGAAGTTTCGTCCATTGAAACAGGAAGAACAGTGCCATTCCAACGATCACCCCCTGGCCGAGAACCGGCACGATCACGCCGAAGATCATTCCTTTTTCGACGAAGGCCATCCACCCCCACACAACGATGGCCGAGACAATTGCCGCAAGAAATCCCCCCGTCAGCGCGATCAAAAGCCCACCGACTTCCAGTCTGCCGGAGGCCCGATAGGCGCGCCGTTCATGGTACGAAAGAACGACCGGCGGCACCTCGATCAATTTGGGATCATTCATTCCAGATACCTTTTCCGATGAAGCTGATTGTCAATCTTTAACAGATTGACAGTCAGAAAATAAATAAAATCTTTGTCCCGACCGCGCTTTTGAGATGGCATCCTTCGCCCATTTGTCGACAACTCTACTGATAACCTTATGCCGCCTCGTGGACGATCCGTGGACAACCCACGATTCACCTCGACAGCTTACATTGCACAACCCGTGGACAACCTGCCGTCGCCTGTCGCGGGAACTTTTCCGTAGGTCACTTCCCCCAACAGCCCGAACCTCCCGCGTGGCGCCGGACACGACCCACCGTCGATTTCATTTCCCGGCGCATCAACCGCCGCAACAGTTTATCCACACCGTC
>JANXVV010000355.1 GCA_025351525.1 Humisphaera sp.
GGCGCTGCGCGATCAGAAGCTAACGATCGATGAATCGCGGGTGTTGCTGAAGTTCTATGAGAACGGCCTGGAAGGATACACTTACTTGGAGTGACGGATCGGGGAAGTGGAACTGCTCGGGAATTACGAATGACGAATGAACCGCGGAGAGCACAAAGAAAGGCACAGAGGAAAAACTTCAATTCTTTCGATCCGGCTTTTCTCTCCCTGTCTTCCTCCGTGCTCTCTGTGGTCTCTGTGGTTCAATCCTCTTTTCTGGCGTCGGGTGTGCGGACCCTGCAAGACTGATCCACGCGCCTTCCCGCCGCGCGGGGCGCGTCCGGGTCCACGGGTTGCGGTGCGCCGGAGGGTACACCGGCTGCGCTCCACCCGTGGCTACAGCCCGCCGCCCCGCTGGGGCAAATACCGGCACGGGGAAGGGGTGATTGAGGAAGTGCGGAAGCGGTGAGTTCACGCGCGATGCCGTGGAGAACCCCCACCTTCGGGGAAGGAAACCGGACGGGGCACCCTACGCCCGCACCGCCGCGCCGGGATGCGCGATGGCGGAGGGGCGCAACGCGGCGGTTCTCCTTTGGGGCGACCTCGATCGGAGCGATCTTCGGTCGGGGCGGGGGTTTGTCGTGAAGTGGATGGCGGTTTGCGGCAGGCACGCCCACCCTATCGGCCGCGAGGCCCGGTGGTCACGGGCCGCGGACGGAATCACGAATGGCGAAACATCGGGCATTCGTCATTCATCATTTGTCATTGATTCGTGAATTCGAATTTCGTGAATTCGTCATTCTCCACCGCACCCTGCACACTTGCCGTTGACATTTGTGAGCCGAGCCTATTGCCGCAAACAACCATCCCCTTTAGAATGCCCAGTTCGCGCGAGTAAGCGGGCGTTCCGCCACCGTGACGAAAATGATCTGTGTCGCAGGCATCGCGCGGATGTCGGCGGTTTGTTTTTTTTCGGGCCGCGCACCACATTGGACTGGCGGGGGTTCCCCCCGCCCTTACGAATCTTATGGTCGATCTCAATCTGATTCACTCGCTGGGCAACATCGACGCGGACATTGACGAAGCCGTGTTTTCAGCGCTCGGGGAAGCCGCCAACGATCTGTCGAAACTGGTCAGCGGCGACGAGGTGCAGGACTTCACCCCCGGCGCGATCATCAAGGGTCGCATCAGCGGGGTGGTCGGGAATGATTTCATCGTCGAGCTGGGCCTGAAGAGCGAAGGCATTCTCGAGAACGGGGAGTTTGACGATGCCGCCGCCGTGAAGATCGGCGATGTCGTGCAGGTGCTCCTGGAAGATGTCGAAGGGGACACCGGGATGGTGAAGATCAGCAAGCGCAAGGCTGATCGGATCATCAACTGGGAAGGCATCATGAAGTCGAAGAAGGAAGGCGACCCGGTCAAGGGCAAGGTCACCAAGAAGATCAAGGGTGGGTTGCTCGTCGACATCGGCGTGCCGGTGTTCCTGCCGGCTTCGCAGGTGGATATCCGCCGTCCGGGTGAGATCAGCGACTGGATTGGCCGCGACATTGACGCGGTGATTTTGAAGATCGATGAAGAACGCCGCAACATCGTCATCAGCCGCCGGAAGATGATCGAGATTCAGCGCGAAGAGCTCAAGCGCCGTACGATGGATGGGCTGGTCATCGGGTCGGTCATCAAGGGCACCGTCAAGAACATCGCCGACTTCGGCGCGTTCATCGACCTCGGCGGCATCGATGGCCTGCTGCATATCACCGATATGTCGTGGGGCCGTATCAATCACCCGAGCGAAGTGCTCAAGATCGATCAGGAGATCGAGGTCAAGGTGCTCCAGATCGACAAGGACAAAGAAAAGATCGCCCTCGGCCTCAAGCAGAAGGATGCGAGCCCGTGGGAAAAGATCGAAGAGAAATATCCGATCGGTTCCGTCCACGAGGCGAGCGTCGTCAACATCATGTCCTACGGCGCATTCTGCAAGCTCGAAGAAGGCGTTGAAGGCCTCGTGCATATCTCCGAGATGTCGTGGACGAAGCGGATCAACCACCCATCCGAGGTGGTGTCGCAGGACCAGAAGGTGCAAGTGAAGGTTCTGGAGATCAACAAGGAGAAGCAGGAGATCAGCCTCGGCATGAAGCAGGTCGAGGAGAACCCGTGGGAACGCGTCGCCGAGAAGTACCCGCCCGGCTCGGTGGTCACCGGAAAGGTGCGCAACATCGCCAACTACGGCGCGTTCGTCGAGATCGAGGAAGGCATCGACGGCCTGCTGCACGTCAGCGATCTATCGTGGACCAAGAAGATCGGCCATCCGTCCGAAGTTCTCAAAAAGGGGGAGGATGTGCAGGCGGTGGTATTGTCCGTCGATCAGGAAAAGCAGCGCATCGCGCTCGGCCTGAAGCAGATGCAGGAAGACCCATGGCAGACGGTGATCCCGACGAATTATCGTCCGGGCATGGTCGTCAAAGGCCATGTCACGAAGATCGCCAACTTCGGCGTGTTCGTGGAACTGGAACCGGGTCTGGAAGGCCTCTTGCACATCTCCGAAATCTCCGATCAGAAGGTGGAGAAGCCGGAAGATCTGCTGAAGGTCAACCAGGATGTTGAAGTGAAGATCCTCCGCGTCGACAGCGATGAGCGGAAGATCGGCCTGTCGCTCAAGCGTGCCCAGTGGGCGCAGGATGAAGAGAAAAAGGAAGAGGTTCGCTCTTCCCGTCCGGACAAGAAGGGCCTGCGCGGCGGCCTGGAAGGTGGCGAAGGCACCGTGGGCCTCGGCGATCTGAAGTTGAAGGATTAAGTGGGGAGTGCTTTGAGGGGAGCCGACCGGCTCCGCCGCAGTGTACTTCGCCCGACAAGTTCTGTATTGGATGCTTTGAATGAGGTGGCATGGGCGTCTCGGCCATGCATTTCTTCAGCCAAAAAGCATGGGCGAGACGCCCATGCCACCCGTTTTTCGACAATTCAAAGCGGGCCGTCCTTCGCGGGATGGCCCGCTTGGTCGTTATGGAACGACATCGTCTAAAGTTCTACAACTTTCGGGTGTGGATTGCTTCCTATTGAGATTCCGTGTGGCTCCGGGTACACTGCCGGACTTTCCCCTGCCTGCCCCGCGAGCGAATGGGGGTGTGGCATTGTCGAAGGAATGCCTCGTTTTCCGCTGGAGGATGCGTCTTGATCATCGTCATGAACCCGAATGTGCCGCAGTCCGCCATCGACAAGGTGGTCGCGGAGATCGAGCGAATGGGCAGCCAGCCGCATATTTCGCGGGGGAAATTCCGCGCGGTGATCGGGGCCGTCGGGGAAGAGGGGAATCTGGATCAGGAGCATTTGCGGTCGTTGGATGGCGTTGAAAAAGTCGTCCCGATCATGAAGCCCTACAAACTGGCAAGCCGCGAGTTTCAGCAGGATGATTCGATCGTCGAGGTCGGCGGTGGGAAGGTGCCGGTTCAAAAAGTCGGCGGTTCGCAGGCCATGTGCATCGCCGGACCCTGCGCGGTTGAGAATGAGGAGATGCTGCATCGCATCGCCCGCCATGTGCGGGATGGGGGTGCCACCGTATTGCGCGGCGGAGTGTACAAACCGCGCACCTCCCCCTACTCGTTCCAGGGTCTCGGCATGACCGCCCTGAAATGGATGCGCGATTGCGGCGACGAACTGGGCATGCCCATCTGCGTCGAAGTGATGGACACGCGGCAGGTCGCGGATATGGAGCCGTTCATCGACTGCTTCCAGATCGGCGCCCGCAACATGCAGAATTTCGATCTGCTTCGCGAAGTCGGTAAAACCCGTAAACCGGTGCTGCTGAAGCGCGGTCTGGCGGCGACGGTCAAGGATTGGTTGCTCTCCGCGGAGTACGTACTGAGCCAAGGCAATCGCGGGGTGATTCTGTGCGAACGAGGCATTAAAACATTTGAGGACAGCATCCGCTATTCGCTGGATGTCACGAGCATTCCGGTGGCGAAGCAGTGGTCGCACCTGCCGATCATCGTCGACCCGAGCCATGCCGCCGGGAAGCGCGATTTCGTCCCCTCGCTGGCCGCCGCCGGGATGGCTGCGGGGGCGCACGGCGTGATTGTTGAAGTGCATTACTGCCCGAGCGAGGCCCAGTGCGATGGCCCGCAGGCACTGTTGCCGGAAGTGTTCAAGGAACTGATGGAACAACTCCGCAAGATCGCCGCGATCTTCGGTAAAGAGTTTGCGGAGACGGCGGAATTGGTCGGGAGGTAAGATTGCCCACGAAGAGACACGAAGAAGAACACGAAAGAATTCAGGTGGCATGGGCGTCTCGCCCATATGTTTTTTAGAAAGCGAATGCGCGGGCGTGACGCCCATGCCACCCGTCACCAAAATATTTGTCTTCTTCGTGTTCTTCCTTCGTGTCCCTTCGTGGGTAAAAATTTTTCTTCGATCTCGGCAATGCGTTTGTTTTTGGAAAATCATTATGGCTCGTCAGAAATTCATTGCCGGTAACTGGAAGATGAACACGACCAAGGCCGTCGCCGTTGAATTGGCGAAGGGCATCGCCAAGGCCGCGCCGGCGGGAGTGGCGACTGGGATCGCCCCCCCGTTCGTCTATCTGGATGCGGTAGCCCAGGCCATTTCCGGTTCCGGCGTGTTGCTCGGTGCGCAGGATGTTTACTTTGAAAAAAGCGGCGCGTTCACCGGTGAAATCTCGGTCGACATGCTCAAAGACCTCGGCGTGAAGTTCGTGTTGGCCGGGCACAGCGAACGACGTCACGTGCTGATGGAATCGTCCGAACTGACCGCCAAAAAAGCCGACGCGATTTATGCCGGAGGGTTGATCCTCATCCATTGCGTCGGTGAAAAACTCGAAGAGCGCGATGGCAATCAGACGCTTGAGGTGGTGCAGGCGCAGTTGAACGAATTAACCGCTAAGATGGACGACCCGGATCGACTGGTCATTGCCTACGAACCGGTATGGGCCATCGGCACTGGCCGCACCGCGACGGATGCCCAGGCGCAGGAAGTTCATGCGTTCATCCGCCAGGCCATCGCGAAGATGTGGAACCCTGATTTCGCGGATCGCGTACGCATCCAGTACGGCGGCAGCATGAAGCCCGATAACGCCAAGGGCCTGCTCGGTCAACCGGATGTCGATGGCGGTTTGATCGGTGGAGCGGCGTTGAAAGCGGATTCGTTTTTGGCGATTGTGAACGCGGGCCTGTAGGTCTGATAGGTGGCATGGGCGTCTCACCCGTGCATTTTTTTGGACCCAAAGCACGGGCGAGACGCCCATGCCACGCGTTTTTAAGAGATTACTTTCGGAGTCGATATGCTTGCAACCGTGGCTGGATTTTTCCTTGGACTGGTGATCACGCTCTTCGTGTTCGTCAGCCTCGTCCTCATCATGCTGGTGCTGATTCAAAAAGGTCGTGGTGGTGGGTTGGCCAGTGCCTTCGGTGGTTCAGGCGGCAATACCGCCTTCGGTGCCAAGACCGGCGACGTGCTCACCTGGGCCACCAGCATTCTCTTCGGGATATTTTTGCTGCTGGCGATCGTTCTGAATCTGATGACGCATTCGACCACCTCGGCGAAGTCGCCGATCGGCAACACCGCGAACAACACCACGCCGGTCGGGCAAATGCCGGTGAAATAGACAAGGTGGCATGGGCGTCCCGCCGGTGCTTTTCAGCCGTCTGAATGCACGGGCGAGCCGCCCATGCCATCCGTTTTTTGAACAGATCGATTTTGGATTGAGGCCGCATGATTGTCAGCATGACCGGATTTGGAGATGCCGTCGCCGAAAAGAACGGCTCGCACTACGCCGTCGAAATTCGGTCGCTCAACAATCGCTTCTTCAAAGCGGTCATCAAGCTCCCCGATATCGTGAGCGGCTTGGAACCGGAATTGGAATCTCTGCTGCGCGAGCAACTGGGCCGCGGCTCGGTGACGTACATTTTGAAGATTCGCAGCGAGAGCGCCGAGGCGGCTTACAAGATCAACACCCAGGCGCTGAAAGCCTATATCGATCAGCTCTCCGGTATCAAAAGTCTCGATGGGAATTTGAAATTGGATCTCGGTGCCCTGCTCAGTCTGCCCGGCGTATGCCAGGAACCGCGCGATGAGACGGATGAGATCGAGCAGCATGGCCCCCTGGTTCGCGAGCTGTCCGTCAAGGCCATCATCAAACTTAACGGCATGCGGCAACGCGAAGGCGCAGCGCTTTTCAACGACCTGATGAAACACTCGAAAGCGATCACGACAAACCTGGCCGAGATCGAAAAACGAGCCCCTTTTGTCATCGAGGAATATCACAAGAAGCTCACCCAGCGCGTGAATCAACTGATCAGCAAGGCTGAGTTGCAGTTGGACAGCGCGACGCTCTGCAAAGAGGTCGCCCTCTTCGCCGAGCGAACCGACATCAGCGAGGAAATCCAACGGCTGACCAGCCACATGGAAGCCTTTGAAAGCGCCTGCAGAACCGGCGAACACCCTGGCCGCAAATTGGATTTCATCACCCAGGAAATGCTGCGGGAAGCGAATACAATCGCCAGTAAAGCCAACGACGCCCAGATCGCACGGCATATCGTGGAGATCAAGGGGGCGATCGATCGGTTGAAGGAACAGGTTCAAAATGTGGAATGAGAGAGATTCGTAAAACGTAATACGTAAAACGTAAAAAGAAATTCTTTACGTTTTACGTTTTACGTTTTACGTTTTATCAAATGGCATCCTCCCTCCATCATCCCGGCCAACTCATCGTCCTCGTCGGCCCGAGCGGCGTCGGCAAGAGCACGATCGCACGGCGGTTGGCCGAGCGGATGGACGTCAAATACATCGTCAGTGCCACCACGCGCGAAAAACGGCCCGGCGACGAGGATGCGAAGATTTATGAGTATGTGACCCGCGATGAGTTTTTTAAACGACTCGACGCCGACGCCTACCTGGAATACGCCCAGGTCTATGGCGACTACTACGGCACCCCCAAGCATCCGGCCATGGACTATTTGGTAGCGGGTCAGGATGTGCTGGTGGAAATCGACATGCAGGGCGCATTGCAGGTTCGGTATCAATACCCGAATGCCCTGCTCGTCTTCGTGCTGCCGCCGGACGCGCAGACGCTGTTACAGCGGTTGACCGATCGCGGTCGTGACTCGGCGGATGAAATTCAAAAGCGTTTCCGGGTGGCGAAGCGCGAAGTGCAGATGGCCAAGGGAAGCCGTGCGTTTGACCATATGGTCATCAATGATACCGTGGAGCGGGCGGTGGAAGAGATCATCAAGACGATTAAGCATAAAAGATCCGGCGGGATTTGAAGAAGAGAAAAGTTGCCAGTTGTTAGTTGCCAGTTGCCAGTAAAAGGCAAAAGACAATTCGCATTTACTGGCAACTGGCAACTGGCAACTGGCAACTGGCAACTACGAGGAATTTATGATTGAAGCCCTGAAGAGTGACGAAATCGTGCATAAGGTCGGCGGACGGTTCAAACTGACGGCGCTGATCCAGAAGCGGATGATCGAACTGATGGACGGCGCCCGCCCGCTGGTCGAGCGGAACGGGCATATGACCGATCTGGAAGTGGTCGTGCAGGAAATTTTGCAGGACAAGATCGCCATCGATTACGAGGCGAGTGGATTGGCGCTGCCGACGAAGATTTGATTCTCCGGTCCCCTCCCCCCGGTACGCCGGGGGGAGGGTTAGGGTGAGGGGTCTTGCATTTCTTCGGGTT
>JANXVV010000467.1 GCA_025351525.1 Humisphaera sp.
TCGACGCAAGACGCCTTTCGGCGAACCACGCCGGCGACAAGTCGGTGTTCGCGGCGACATCCGGGCCAGACTCGGAGGCGGGCTTTAACGCGCCAGAGACCTTCGGCCACTTCCGGCAAATCCTGCTGCGCGTATGATATCCCGCTTTTCATGCGTCGTGTGTGTGCGGAACGCACATGACGACTCGGAGTACTGAGACCTGTGGCACCCGACCCCTATGCGGAAGTAATTTCGAGCCCGTTTCTTAGCCGTCTCGCTTGCGAGGCGCGTCTCCACCGGCGTCCCTCCAGACGCGCCTCACAAGCGAGACGGCTAAATAATCGGATGAATCCGTCGCAAATCACCCGGTTGATAGAGTCCGGATAAAACGCCTTTCCCCATCCCCGCACCGCCGGCAAAATCGATCGCGCACACCGCCCCCTTCTTCATCCGCACGATGCTCTTCTCATGCCCGCCGGTCAACCAACCGGCCAGTCGGCAGAGGGACGGCTCATGCCCGACCAGCGCCACGGTCGACGCATCGAGATCATGATGCTTCAACCAAGCCACTAATTCGCGCGGTGAAAGAGCGGTGGCCAGCAGTGGCAACTCGACGAACGCGGGCTGGTCATCGTAGGCCTTGAAAATGATCGCGGCGGTTTGGGTGGCGCGCGTGAAGGGACTGGTGGCCAGCAAATCGATCTTGCCGTAAAGCCTGCGCAGTCCCCTGGCGGCGAGCTTCATTTTCCGACGGCCAAGGCGCGTCAGCGGACGGAGCGCATCATCCTCGCCCGTTTTCGCGAAGGCTTCACGATCTTCCGCGATGCCGTGCCGAATTAAAATAAGTCGCATGGCCTGAAGCTCCGGAATTATTTAGCCGTCTCGTTTGCGAGGCGCGTTTTCACCGGCATCCCGCCAGACGCGCCTCGCAGGCGAGACGGCTAAATAATTTGAAACAGATAATTAGGATCAAGTGGGTGTGATTTCAAACCCGCGCTGCCTTGCCGCCACCACTTCGCCCGCTCGGCGGGTCCGTCGTTTGCCCTGCACGATATGCACCACCTGATCCAGCACCACCGCGATCAGGATGACTGCGCCGATGATGATGAAGGTCCAGTTGGTATCTAGCCGTAAGGTGCGCGAGCCTACTTTGAGCTGGAACATGATGATTCCGTTATCGATCACCTTCATCATGGCGGATCCGATGACGATGCCGAGCACGGTTCCCTCACCTCCGCGCAGCGAGCAGCCTCCCAGCACGACGGCGGCGATGGCGGGAAGTTCGAACCCGATGCCCACCTGCTGGCTCATCTGGCCGGTGTACGAGGCGTAACAAATGCCGGCGATCCCGCCGAGGCCGGCGGAGATGACATAGGTGGTGGCTTCGATGCGTTTGACGTTGATGCCGGAGTAGTCGGCGGCGTCGCGGCTGCCGCCGATCGCGTAGACGTAGCGACCGAAGACGGTGAAGTGCAAAACATACGTTGCCAGGATGATGACGACGAGAAAAATCAGCACGGGGTAGGGCAGCAGGGGATCGCCGCGCCATTCGAGCAAACCGCTGTCGGCGAGTTTGGCGAAAGGGATGCCGCCGATGCTGAGGGTGCCGCCTTCGACGACAGTTTGGGAGATGCCGCGAATGAGCAGCATCCCGCCGAGGGTGACGATGAAGGGTTGAAGTTTCAGCCGCGTGATGAGCAATCCCTGGGCAAGACCGATTAGCATTGCCACGCCCATCGCCACGCCGATGCCGATCCAGATTGAATAGCCCATGCACCCGACCGCGTGCGATGAGATTTTCGCGATCAGCACACCGGTCAGCCCGATGACCGATCCGATGGAAAGATCGATGCCCCCGGTGATGATGACGAACCCGACGCCGACGGCATAGATGCCGAGCATGGCGATCTGCCGGGTGGAGTTCATGATGTTGGACTGGTTCAGGAAATCGTGATTGCTGGACCAGAGGCCCGCGCACATCAGCACCAGGGCGAAGAACATGCCTAATTCGCGTCTCATGGGATGTACGGACCTTTCTTTCTGGAAACTCTCAAGCAATTTTTCTGCCGGTCATCAGCGACGCGATACGTTCCTGCGACAATTCATTCCGGAGCAGCACGCCTTTGATCGCCCGCTCGTGCATGACCACCACGCGGTCGCTCATGCCGATGATTTCCTCCATGTCGGAACTGACCATCAGAATGGTGATGCCCGTGGCGGCCAACTCGGCGACCTGGCGATAGATCTCGGCCTTCGCGCCCACATCGATCCCGCGTGTGGGTTCATCGAGAATGAGAATCTTCGGTTGCATCGCCAGCCATTTGCCCAGCACGACTTTCTGCTGGTTGCCGCCGGAAAGATTGACGACTTTCTGATGGATGCCGGGGGTTTTGATGCGCAGCCGTATGACTTGTTGCTCGGCGATGTAATCTTCGCGCTTGCGGTCGAGCCGCCCACCGGAGGCATAATGACTGACATCGGGAAGGGACGTATTCTGGGCCACCGTCATCGGCAGCACCAATCCATGCCGCTTGCGGTCTTCGGGGGCGAGGTATACGCCGCGACGGATGGCGTCGCGCGTATGCCTTGCGACGAAGGGTTGACTCAGCAGCGACATGCTGCCGCCGAGCGCCGGAGTGACACCGAAAATCACCTGCATCAATTCCGTTCGACCCGCGCCGACGAGCCCGGCGAAGCCCAGCACTTCACCCCGTCGGGCCGAGAAGCTCACGCCGAAAGGCGAACCGGGGACGAGCAGATCCCTGACGATCAACACCTCTTCCGTCGAGGGCGTCGGTGACTTTTCCGGGAACCGATGCGTGAACTCGCGGCCGACCATCATCGAGACGATCCTGTCGTGCGTTGCGCCGGCGGCCTCGATATCGCCCACGTATTTCCCATCGCGCAGCACGGTGATGCGGTCGGCCAGATCCAGCACCTCTTCCATGCGGTGCGAGATGTAGATGATGCCGATGCCTTCGGTTTTCAGTTGGCGAATGATCTGAAAAAGCTGCCTGGATTCACCGGCGGTCAGAGAGCTGGTCGGTTCATCCATGATGATGATGCGTGCGCTGGCCGACAGGGCTTTGGCGATCTCGACCATCTGCATCTGCCCGGCGGTGAGGGTCGAGACGGAAGTGGACGGCGACAGATTCAACCCCACCCGCGCCAGCAGTTTCCGGGCGATGTTGTTCATTGCCCCCCGGTCGAGTTTTTTCAGCGGGCCCCAGCAGAATTTCTCATTCCCGAGAAAGATGTTGCCGGCAATGGAAAGGTTCGGAGCCAGCATCAACTCCTGATGAATCAGGGCGATGCCGAGACGCTTGGCATCTTTGATGCTGTTGAGCGCGACGGGGTTTCCATCGACGAAAATTTGACCGTCATCGGGAAGATAGGCTCCGCCCAGCACTTTCATCAGCGTGCTTTTACCGGCCCCGTTTTCGCCCATGAGCGCAAGCACCTCGCCGCGGTTCAGGTGAAGCGAGACCCCGCCGAGCGCGACGACGCCGGGGAATCGCTTGACGATGTCCCGCATGGAGAGAAGCTCGGTCGGTGTATTCAGCAATGAGGCACTTTCGAAACAACGAATGACGAAATTCGAATTCACGAATCAATGACGAATTCTCAAATGTTTCAACTGAAGACGTTGTGAAATTCGAGCATTCGTGAATTCAACATTGATTCGTGAATTCGAATTTCGTCATTCGTCATTCTTCTTGCTATGATTTCATCTTCGCCAGTTCCGCTTTGAACTCCGCGACATTCGACTTGTCGACCACCTTCACGCCGGTGTCATCCTTTTTGTCGGCGGGCAGAATGGAATCGCCCTTGGTGTTCAACTCGTGCAGCATCTTCGCGGCGCGATAGCCGAACTGGTACGGCTTCTGAACCACGGTGCAGGCAATCGTCCCGTCTTCAAGACCGGCCAGCGTGTCGACTTCCTCATCGAACACGGCGGCCATCACCGTGCCCTTTTTCCCGCTCGCGGCACCGATGGCCTTGGCGATCGCCGGTCCGTTGTAGGACCAGAGGCCGACCATCATCGTCACGTCGGGCCGGGCATTGATCACGTCCTCGACATTCGACCGGGCCTTATTGCGGTCGGTCTGATCTTCGCGCTTCTCGGCCACTTCAATGTTGTGGGATTTGGTCGCATCGATCACGCCTTCCAGACGTTGCCTGGCATTGTCCGCTGCCAGCGTTCCGACAAACACGGCGATCTTCCCGCCCTTCGGCATCAGCTTGACGATCTCCTGACCCAATGCCTGCCCGGCCTTGAAATTATCCGTGCCGATGTAGCAAAGCCGATCGGAGGTGGGGGCATCGGAATCGAACGTGATGAATTTCGATTTTTTGGCCGCGCGGTTGATGGCGGTCACCTGGTCCGCCGGCGCGATTGTGCTGACGGCGATCCCGTTGTATCCCTGCGACACCAGATTCTCGATCATCTGGTTCTGCTCCTCCACCTTCCCGTTCGGCGGTTGAAGGATGTCGACTTTCACGCCCGCTTCCTTCTCATACGCATGCACCCCGGCGGCGGCAATCTTCCAAAACTCGCTGGCATTGTTGGTGACGAACGCCAGTTTAAGGGCCGGCCCGGAGGGGGCGGCGGCATTACCGCCTTCGTCTTTACACCCGAGCAGGCTGAGTGAAATCGTCAACAGGGCAAGGCATGCAGGAACTAATTTGGACAGGTTTTGATTCTTCAAGAAATGCTCCTCAAGGTTAATGAACCGATTTGCGATCGACCTTCCCGCACACTGGCGAGGTGGCCGAAAGTGTACGTCATTTAAGGACAATCACAATTGCATGCAAGGGATTGCAGATTGCGCGTAAAGACTCTCAACTGATTTTGAGCATTTCGTCCTCTTCCTTACGCCACACCAAAACGGGGGGAACCGCGAAGTCGCGAAAGCGCGAAGTCGAACGCGCAGGAAATTCATTTTGATTTCTTCGCGTTCGACTTCGCGTTTCGGCGACTTCGCGGTTGCTATCTTCTTTCGGCAAGAAGATTTTAATCGATTGTAGAACTGAGGCAGACACGGAGATGAAATCTGCATGGAGGACTGGGAGCGCGGTGGCATGGGCGTCTCACCCTTGCATTTCTTCAGCCAAAAAGCACGGGCAAGACGCCCATGCCACCTGCTTCAAATAAGCTTTATCCTGTGATTCGTCTTCTCTTTTTTCTCTGTGCCAGTCTCTGTGCTCTCTGTGTCCTTTGTGGCCGCTTTTGGGCCGGACCGGATAAGTTGCGCCGTAGTGTAAGACGGCTGAAGCGCGCGAAGGCGGGGGCTATTTCTTCTTCAGCACGACGACCTCGATCGCCTGGTGGCCGTCGATCTTGCCGGCGTAGTTCACGCCGCGCACCGGTTCGCCGATCATTTCAAGCTTGGCGCGGGTCTCGGGACGGGTGGTGTCCCACAGCGACCTGGGCATCACAATCCAGGTCGGCCATTGATCGGGCGGCGTGACCTCTAAAAAACGATTCGTCGATTTTTCGATCATCGATCCCCCCTGATAAAAGGCGAGGCTCGGCTCCTTGTACTCGATCATCACCGCGTCGCCGGGCGCGATCGGTTGACGGCGGAGGATCGCGGCGACATGCGAAGGGATTTGAATATATTCGGCGTTGGGGAGATAGACGGAAAACAGCACCCCGAAAATCAGCACGATGCCGACGCCCATCGAGATCGCCGCAGCCGCGAATTTGTGGCGAAGGAAAAGCACGGTGATCGTCGCGGCGTAGAGGATGGCTAAAATCGTCAGCAGGATCGTAGCGTTTTTCGGGGCCAGATCGCCGAGATACAGTGATGCGCCGAAAACTTTTTTCGGCAACGAACCGAAGACCAGCCATGGGGCGAATCCGAGAAACAGCACCGCGATGGCGAACACTCCGACGGCGACTTTGAACGCCGGTCTAAGCAGATCGTCATATTCACGGGCGATGCATCGGACCAACGCATCCGCCGTCAGTAAAGCCAGCGCCGGGAAGAGCGGCAGCATGTAGAAGGGCAGCTTGGTCGGCAGAATTTCCTGAAAGACCCACACGCCGAAAATGACGGCCAGACAGTAGCGGATGACCGGTTGACGGCGATGATGGAAGGCGAGGGTCAGAGTCGTTGGTAGTAGCAATGACCACGGAAAATACAGGCCGAGGATGGTGGCCAGATAAAACCCCGACGGCGCGGTGTGTTTTTCGGTGGTGTTGAACGCATGACGTTTGGCGGCACCGTACAGTTTGGAAAGGAATGTAGGTTCATGCTGATGGACGAGGTAGAGCCAGGGACCGTTGATGACCAGGAGGATGGCTAAGCCGGCGAGCGGCTGGAGGGCGAGCCACCATTTGAGATTCCAGGTGCCGTCGATCCATCGGTCCAGGATCGCCAGAGCCACCAACGTCCCGGCCAGGGTCGCCAGCACGATCGGGCCTTTGGTCAAACCGCCGACACCGAGCGCGGTCCAGAGCAGCACCGGCACCCACCATTTTCGATGGCCGCGATAAATAGCAAACGCGCAGAGCTGCGCGGTGGTGGTGAACAACAGAAGTGTGGCATCGGTGAGGCACATCTTGGCGGACATGATCGCCAGCCCGCTGGTGGCCAGGATGAAGACGGCCCATACCGCCCGCACGGGCCCGACGACGCGATGAAACGCGCAGGCCAGCAGGATCAACACCCCGATCATCGCCAAGGCAGACGGGAACCGCACCGCGAAGGCGTTGTCGCCGAAAAGCTTCATCGCCCCCGCCTGAAGCCAATAGATCAACGGTGGTTTTTCGGTGCGCAGCTCATTCAGAAAATGAGGCACGATGAACCCCGGCGCGTGTCCGCCGGGGCCGTCAAAACCTTTGAGCATCTGGCGGGAACACTGGGCATAGCGGGGTTCGTCCCGATCCCATAAACTGACCGCCCCGTTGCCAAGAAAATAAAGCCCGGCGGCGGCGAGAATGATGCTGGCCAATAGCACCCTTGCGGAAAGGTGCCGGGAGGCGGGTTTGAACATCGGATATACCTTATGGGTTCAACCAAAAGTGACAAGTGCAATCCCATCCTTCCCCCGTTTAGCGGTGGCCCGGAGGGCCGCGTTTCTTCAAAATTCATGGAGATACCGATTTTTCCCAAAGCAAAGAAATTCCTTCCAGGACTCCGGAAATCCAGTTCATGAACTACACCGTCCTGATCTCTCTCACCGCTCTGGCCGCCGCACTGATGCTGATCGAATCGATGGGCGCACCCCTCACGCTTGCCCTGAATTTCAAAGGTGACGTAAAGCGCGAGACCCGCTGGCTGGCCCAGTATGGCCAACTCGTCTGCACGATCGTCGCGGCGTTGCTCGTCTGGCGGTTGGACCGAAATCCCGAACACCACAACGCCGTGGCGGCCATCGCAGCGGCATCGGTCGCGGCGTCGGTCATCGCGTTTTTGTTGAAGCGGTTATTGGGGCGGGTTCGACCGGGTCGCGAGAATGCCGGGCGATTCATGGGGCCGACCCTTCGCCATGCCAACTGGCGGGAAAGCTTTCCCTCCAGTCACAGCGCCTCCGCGGTCGCGCTGAGCGTGGTGTTGGCGACTCTCTATCCGCAGGGAGCCGCGATCTTCTGGACGCTGGCGATCATCTGTGCCGTGCTGCGGTACATCATGGATGCCCATTGGCCAAGCGATGTGGTCAGCGGAATAGCCTTGGGTTACGCGGCGGCGCACTGGACGATGAAGTTTTTCCTTCTTGGGCGTTCGTTTTGAAACGCTGCCACGAAACGGGGTGTAGATAGCTTCCGGATTTACAAAAGTGCGCGGTGCCACAGGTCGCGGTACTCCGAGACCTGTGCTGCTCGGTGAGCGAAAAACACAGGTCTGCTCCGAAAATGAACCTCGCGGATCGCGTACCGGCGTTGGATCTCGGTTCAGCCTGCCGTCCAAGGGCA
>JANXVV010000470.1 GCA_025351525.1 Humisphaera sp.
GCAGCCGTCCGTGGCTACCCTGAGAATCCATATAGGCCTCCTTGCCTGATGCGGTTGAAACACCCTCATCATCGCAAACGCGGCCTTCCTGTCTATCCCCATGGCCTGTCGTCATTTACAGATTCGGGAAGTGCCATTCGTCACTGTCACCGTTCGTCAGACGCGCGATCGCTCTGGCGACCTTTCGGGTGGCGTAACGCAAAATTTGAAACTTTTCGGCGCTACGACGAACCCGGCATCTGACATTTCCTCGATTCTAAATGTTCTCAACAGTGGGCTAGGAGGGAATAACGCCGGGTCGAATACCGACGCCAAGAGTTCAACCTCCGGTGCCTCATCCGGGGGGAATGCCGCGACGACCAAAGCAACAGGTGAAAGTGAAAAAATTGCGCCGGCAACCAAGGCGGCAACAGCGAACCTGAGCGGCGGCGATACTGCTGCGTCTGGTGGAGCGCCGGCGATCGGAGCATCGCTCAAATTCGCCAACGTGACAGCCACCTCAGTTTCTATGGATGAGACATTCGACCGACCGCTTGTCATTGGATTTTTGGCGCTCGATATACCGATCGATTTCAACGGCCGCTTGGGATCACGGCCTATCTCAACGCTCCGTCGCATCGAGACCGCGGCATCCGGTACGACGCGACACACAACACATGAGTGGGCTGAAACCTCTCCTACGGGCATCCATGATCTGGAGCTTTGGATCAATGAGAATGACAACGCCTGCTGGTTGCGCGACAATGGCTTTACGATCACGACGCGAAAGTCGACAAACCCCAACCATCAAGATCCTTGCGCTCCACCCGGCTTTGAGGTTGACGCCAAGGCAACTGCTAATACCCTCATGCAGCAGATGCGAGATGCGGGATTCTGGGTCGGACTGAAGCGCACATTATTTGACGGCGAAACAAAGAACAGGTTTGGTCGCCTTGGCTCGCGAATCATTGGTGAAATCATTGATCGTCCACCAGGTACGGGCATTGACTTTGTCATTGCAGCCAGAAGGCTCGTGGCGGCGATTGAAACCAAATCATCTGATTCAAATTCATCGGCAGCTCAAATCAAGGAATTCAACACTCAGGCGGATCAGGCTCAGAAAAACATTTCAAGCCTGGACTCTTCGGAACGGCCCATGCTGCAGCAGAAACTCGACGTGGCAAAGACGCGGATGAATAAAAAATAAAAGCTGAAAAGGTGACATCCATCGGTTGTTGTTAGGGAGCTGAAACGATCGACGTCGCCTTTTCATCTTCTCGCGTGGCGAAAATGGAGACTACGACATGATGACGACGCATGGCTTATCGAGGATGCGGTCAAAACGTTGGTTCCTTTGCCCGTGTGTACCGCTGTGGCTCGCTGCGTCGTGCATGGCGTTCCTTGGGTGCGCGCAGCCGATTCATTTGATCCACGCCGGAACGGTCATTCGCAATCACGTGATCGTGATCGACGGCCAAGGTGTCCCGCGCGACCCGACGGTGCCGGGAGGTCAAAAGCTGGAGGTTCAGGCATTCCGCGATCAAATAGCGGACATGTTTTCGGCGATGCACAAATTCCACGAAGGACAAACCAACTGCAAGGTGCTGCTCTTCGTTCACGGTGGGTTGAACCTGCCTGCCTCCTCTCTTGAGGCCGCGGACAAGGAGATTGATCGCATCCTTCAGGCGGGATATTACCCCATCTTTCTCAACTGGAATTCGGGTCTCTTGGACACATACGGCGAGCACGTCACCCGAATCACACAGGGACAGACCGATGATGGGATGGTGCGAAAATTGCTTTCGCCGCTCTATGTATTTGCGGACATCGGGCGCGCTCTCACGCGAGCGCCTGTGGTGTGGGCGAACCAGATTGGGACAGATGTTTCAGCCGCCGGTGCCGACCTTAACGCATTGCCGAAGCAGGATCCTATTTCAAACGGGACCTCGGGGGGGATCGAGCTTGAATCGCAGCGTTGGGCGAATATGCGGCAAGGCGAGGCTTTAACAAAAGTGTTTCAACGACTGCGCGGTAAACAGATTCACGAGGAGAAAAGTCGCTCCAAGGATGAGCCTCGGCAGGAAATCAGACTCTACATCGGTCCCGATATGGACGTGGATCGTTGGCACCTCGCGAGCCTTGAGATCAAGTACATTCTCACGTCCCCGGCAAAGTTCGGGCTCTCGTGGTTGATTGATGGATTGGGATCCCCGGCCTGGGCGAATATGTCACGTCGAACGCTCATGGCGTTTGACGGGCAACTGGCGGGGAACCCAATCGATGCGGTTCAATCACAGCAGCCCGACGTGCTGCAATCGCGGGGTGTGCCACGCGAACAACGCGCGGCCCAGGCGACTGATTTTACCGCAACGGGTGCATTTGCAGTCTTTCGGGATAAATTGCTCGACGCCCTTGAGGAGGAGGGGAGTATGGCCGGAACAGTGCCACCCACCCCAGGCGCACGACATTACGAATTGACTTTGGTCGGCCACAGCATGGGTACCATGGTTCTCAACGAGTGGCTTCGGCGCGACGTCCTCGAACAGCGCAAACTCGTATACGCTAACATCGTGTACATGGCGGCGGCGTGTTCGGTGCGAGACTTCGGTCGGTCGGTCGTTCCATACCTCTTGCAACATAGGCCAAACCCCGCTGGATCGAACCTTGCCGAAGTGTCGGGCACGCAATTCTATAACCTGATGCTTCATCCCCTGGCCGACCTCCGCGAGCGGGAACGCGCGTTTGATATTCCTCCGCGAGGTAGCCTACTCGTTTGGCTCGATGATTTTCTTGGAAATCCGCAAAGCCCACTCGATCGAACATTGGGCCGGTGGGACAACATTATTCCGGCAACAGACCTAATCCCCCAGAAGATTCGTGGGCAAGTGACCCTGAAGGCATTTGCCTTAGCCCCCTATGACGATGCCGCCCCTCCGAAGTGCCAGCCGGACTACGGTCCTCAGGCCCACGGTCAATTTCGTGAAAGGCCGTACTGGTTTCCGAGTTTCTGGTATTCCGAATCGCCGGTGGTGCCTCCTGATGCCACCGATAGCGTGTCGGCGCGTCCGTTTCTGCCCTCGGCGACGAACGTGGCCCGTTGATGTTTTGGTTCGCCTATGCCGGGCCACTGGACCAACGCCGCTTTTCCTCAAGGAGAATCCCCGTGCCCCCATTCGACTCCCTCCAAACCGCGTTCAGCCTCAACAATGCGCTTTACCTCGCCCAAGCCGCGCAGGCCGCCTATGCAATTGACGGTTCGGCGGCATTTGTGGCGGCATGGCCGTCGTTCGGCGGGATTGTCACGCCGTTCTCGGATGGGGGCACCGATAAGGACGTGAGCGGTTTTGTTGCCGTCAACGATAGCGCGGTACTGCTCGTGTTCCGTGGCACGGCCAACCTGCCGGGATGGATGACCGATGCCGACATCATTCAGACGCCCCATCCCGCCGATCCCGATTTCGTTCACTTCGGCTTCGCCAATGGCTTGAAGCGCGTCTGGGACCAGATCATGGCAGCATTGCCCGCGGATCCCGGACCGGAGCGCGGGGTGTGGGTGACCGGCCATAGCCTGGGCGCGGCCTTGGCGACGCTGGCCGCGCAGCAGTTGTGCCGGATGCCCAACTACAACGTCAACGGCACGTATACCTTCGGCTCGCCGCGCGTCGGGAACATCGATTTTTATCACGATTACAAGCCGGTGAATTACCGCTTCGTCAACAACAACGACATCGTCCCGCATGTGCCGCTGGAGGGGTTGCTCGTCCCCAATCGCGACCCCGCGGCGCTGCTGCGTCATCCGCTGGAGGCGTTTCTGCACTTCACGTACAAGCATGTCGGCACGCTTAAATATTTCGACCGTCACGGCCGTCTTGGGGAGGGGATGAGCGATTGGGAGGCCAAGAAGGACGCGGTGCTGGGCTCGCTGGAGGCGTTTGGGCAACCGACGCCGGACGCCATCGCGGATCACGCGATCGCCCGGTATATCGAGGCGATTGAGAAGAACCTGAACGCGGTGTGATGGAGAACGCCGTCATAGGAGATCTCATCATGGCCAGAATCCCAAACACTGAAAATCCGATTCCGTTGTGGCAGGTGCTTGAAAAAGAGTTCGAGGCGTTGGGTGGCACCTTGTCGCCCGGATACACAAACCTTAGATCAGCGTCCCTTCTACTTGCGGCGACAAATACGGCGACGGCGGAACAAGTAGCTCAGAACAACAATATCTTGCCGGCACTCTATGCCCTGATGCACGAGGAAAGACTGCAAGGTAAAGGTCGCCATAGCACCGCGTTATGCTTCTCCGGTGGCGGAATTCGCAGTGCGACATTTAACTTGGGTGTGTTGCAGGCACTGGCTGAGGCGGGATTGCTCGATAAGTTCGACTATCTCTCGACCGTCTCCGGCGGAGGGTATGTCGGCGGATGGTTCTCGAGCTGGGTTGCCCGAGACCCCTTGGGATTGGACAACGTCATCCAACAACTGAAAAATCCCGTTCGATCGCCCATCGAGCCCGAACCCGCGCCGATCCGGCATCTGCGGGCTTACAGCAAATATCTGGCCCCGCAGTCGGGCATCATGTCGGTGGACACCTGGGTGTTGATCACCATCTACCTGCGCAACCTTCTGGTCAACTGGCTGGTGTTCATGCCGTTGCTGCTGGGGGTGTTGATGATCCCACGGGTGTGCGCCGGATTCATCAACATTTTTCCCGTTCTCTACCTGGATAAACCAACACCGGCGACGAAGCCCACGGCGACGCAGACTGTCGCACCGGCCAAACAGTCGATCTCGAACGGCCAGATTCAGACGACCATTCAAGTCACGTCAGGGGTGCAGCCGCCGAGTCCGGATTCGTCGACATCCATCGCCCTTCAGGAAAGGAAGTATGGCATCGGAACCGCCCCACCGATATGCACCAACGTGTGCTTCGCACTGAGCGCCGCGTTTGTGGTCGCGATGTTTTTTTATGCGCGTCGCAGGCAACCAAGCAGTTCAGTCGGCGGTGTGGTAAAATCCCGGTTGCCGGGCGAAGACGTTCGTGGCTGCCAGGGTGAATTCACACGATGGGCCTTCCTGCCGCTGGTGCTCGCGGCGGTCTGCGGCACGACGGGGTGGGCCTGGGTGGAGATCGAGAGCGCTCGTCATTTTCAGCTTTTCGCTTTGTTCGGTGTTGCCATCGGAATTTTCGGGGCCGTTGTCGGTTTATTTCAGAAACCGAAATTCCCATCCAAGGCGCGAGAATTTATTGCGGTCATGTCCGGGGGGCTTGTTGCCGGTGCGGCCATGTGGGCGTCGGCGGGAGTGCTGGACTGGTTGCCGGACAAGCTTGCAAGCTACCATGCGGACTGGCATCACATCGCCGTCGACGGGCAGGAAACGGCGATCTATGTCTGTCTGGCCGCACCGCTTTTTCTTTTGTCGCTCAGCACCGGAGCGATGGTTTACCTCGCATTCAGTTCGCGGCTCTCCTCGAACCGGAGCGACGAAGACCGGGAATGGTGGGCTCGGGCGGGCGCTTTCGTGCTGATGTTCACCGTCCTGTGGCCGATCATTTCCGGATTGGTGTTGATCGGTCCGGCGGTGATTCTCCAGGCATCGGTTTGGGCTAAGGCGGCGATTGTATCGGGGGGTGGATTGTCCGGTCTGTTGGCGATTCTCCTCGGTAAAAGCGGACTGACCGCGGCAAAATCGGACGGCAACAGCGCGCGCACGAAAAAGTCCCCACTTTTACAACTGCTGCTGGCATTCGCCGCGCCGATCTTCGTCGGCTTTCTGATCATGATGGCATCGCTCGCCACCGACGCGTTGCTTGGGTTCCGCCTGCCGAGTTTGCACAACGAGTGGAGTCGTCATTTTGAGATCGCACGCCCCTGGGAAACCGCACCTGGAAAAGCAGAAGACCGGGAAAACCATGAAGACCAACGACATTACGCAATGCTGGAGGGTTTCGGTGATGCACAACTTCGGGAACATGAGATTCAAAGCGATCTAGAGTTGCTGGTGAATCAAAAAAAGGCCGAAGAGGCATCGGAGAACAAGAGGATTTTAGCGGAGGTTTTATGGAACTATGCCGTGAATTGCAGTTGGATCGACCCGAACTATGGTTCCATGCTGGGACAGCAACGGTTGGCTTTTTTATTCGTCTGCGCATGGTTTGTGGGGCTGTTGCTGACTGGTTATTACGTCTCTCATCAAATCGATTTGAACGCCTTTTCGTTGCATGGACTGTATCGCAACCGGCTGGTCCGCGCGTATCTGGGAGCGTCGCGGGACAAGAATTACACCGGGGGCGAGCGAAAACCCAATCCGTTCACCGGGTTCGATAAAAAAGACAATATAGCGATGAACGCACTGTGGCCGTCACGGACCGCGATAAGACCGGGCCCGCTGCATGTCGTCAACATGGCGCTGAATCTCGTTTCGGGGAAGAATCTGGCATGGCAGGAGCGGAAGGCGGACTCATTCACGGTCTCGCCGCTGCACTCGGGAAACGCACGGGTCGGTTACCGCAACTCGTCGGATTATACCGGAGGGACCAGCGGGGTTTCGCTTGGAACCTCCATCGCGATTTCCGGTGCGGCGGTCAGCCCGAACATGGGATATCATTCATCCCCCTTCATCGCCTTCCTGCTCACCCTGTTCAATGCGCGTCTCGGGTGGTGGTGGGGTAACCCGGGTGCCGCGGGCCGGAATACCTTTACCGATCGCGCGCCTGCGAATGGGGCATGGGAATTAATTCAAGAGGCATTCGGTCAAACGGACGCGGATCATCCGTACGTGTACCTTTCCGATGGCGGGCATTTTGAAAACCTCGGGCTGTATGAGATGGTTCGCCGTCGCTGCCATTCCATTGTGGTGGGCGATGCCGGGCAGGATATGGATTTCGGGTTTGAGGATCTCGGAAACGCGGTGCGGAAAATCTACATCGACATGGGGATTCGCATCAGTTTCACAGGAGGAATCCGCATCTATCCGCGCAAGCCGGAACCCAAGGATAAGGATAAGCGGCCCAGCCATTACTGTGCGGTCGCCAGCATCGATTATCGCGGCGTGGACGGAGAAAAGGCGGTTCAGGGTGAACTGGTCTATATCAAGCCCGCATTCTATGGCGATGAACCGGCGGACATTTATAACTACGCCAGGGAATGCGAGAACTTTCCGCACGAAACGACCGCGAACCAGTTTTTCACGGAATCGCAGTTCGAGAGCTATCGCAACCTCGGTCACTACATCGGCCACGCGCTCTATCCTACAAACAAGCTCGTGGCAGGAGTGCACGGGATCATCGCCGGACCGCGGGCGAATCTCACGATGCCGTATATCACCGAGATCATTCCCGACAAAGGTCCAACGACTGGACCTCTTCCCGGCACCGCGTCGATTACGATTTGCGGGAAGTTTCACACCTTTCCCACCGCCTTTGCGGAAATATGCGTGACGTTCAATGACGTGCCAGCCACAAATGGCCTGATATTATCTGAGGAAAAAATCCAGGTCTTTCCACCCGCCAAAGGAACCGGGGTGGTCGATGTGACGGTGAGCTACGCAAAAATCGATGGAAACGAATTTGGTCGGCATACCCGGTATCATGGCTATACCTACGAGTAATGGACATCGATGGCGATCATTTCCACGATGCGAACGAGTCGCGATTGGGTTTAGAACATTTGACGCGTTCTTGAACCTCGTTATATTTCGACCCGTAGTGGAAAGCAGCACCGAGGTGGAATGCGGCCAATTTCTCAGATTTCCAATTCATGGCATCAGTCACGCTCGAAAGACTCACCAAGATTTATCCCGGTGGCGTGAAGGCCGTCAACGCCATCGATCTCCAAATCGCCGATCGCGAATTTGTCGTTCTTGTCGGGCCCTCCGGTTGCGGGAAGAGCACGACGCTCCGCATGATCGCGGGGTTGGAGGAAATTTCCTCCGGCACCATCCGCATCGGTGAGCGAATCGTCAATGATGTCCCGCCGAAAGACCGGGATATTGCGATGGTGTTTCAGAATTATGCGCTGTATCCGCACATGACGGTCGCCCAGAATATGGGGTTCGCGCTGAAATTGCGGAAGATGCCCAAGGCGCTGATTCTTCAGAAGGTGACCGAGACGGCGAAGATGTTGGAGATCGAGCACTTGCTGGATCGCAAGCCCAAAGCGCTTTCCGGGGGGCAACGTCAGCGGGTGGCGGTGGGGCGGGCGATCGTGCGGGAGCCGAAGGCATTTTTATTCGATGAGCCGTTGTCGAACCTCGATGCCAAATTGCGGGTGACGACCCGTGCGGAGTTGAAGCGGCTGCATCAGCGATTGAAGACGACGACGATCTACGTGACCCACGATCAGGAAGAGGCGATGACGCTGGGGGATCGGATCGTGGTGATGAAGGACGGGGTGATTCAGCAGGCGGATACACCGTTGTCGACGTATCATCGACCGCGGAATCGGTTCGTCGCGGGGTTCGTTGGAATGCCGCCGATGAATTTTTTTGATGGGGCGATCCGAATGCTCGAGGGTCGGATGATCTTTGAGGAAGGGACGCTTAGGAACGCGAAGATCAGGGATCCCGATCGATTGACTTCGGTTCAAACCGGCGGGGGAGGCCGGGTGAAAATTGACGCGGAATCAGCAGTTATTATGGAAGGCGAGTTGACGTTACCGGGGATTGGGTTTAGGCTTGACATTCCAGAACGTCTGCGAGGAACACTCGCGGGTCGGATTGGACGGCATATTGTGCTGGGCATTCGGCCCGAGCATCTCCACCGGAATGCGGTGGAAAGTGAAGGCCGTGATTGCCCGTTGTCGATGAAGTTGAATGTGATCGAACCGCTTGGAAATGACATGGACGTATACATGGAAACCCAACTGAACGATCGCGTCGTCGCAAGAATCGAGGCGACGGCGGAAGCATCGGACGGATCGAGTCTCGATTTCGTCCGTGATTCGCAGGTGACGCTGTACGCCGATCTGCGGAAGATCCACTTTTTCGAGCCCGGAGAATCCGGGATGAACCTGAGCCTGTCATCAGGCTGTTCCAAAGAGCCGACCCATGCACTTGCATAAGCAAACGCATGGTCAAAGCTTCGCGGCAAGCGCCGCCCGATCGAAATTACGTCGATCGGGCGAATGATCGCTTTTCAACAGGTTCCGATTCGAAACTGTGGCCGCCGAAAGGTGGCTTTTTTGTTGTAATGCCGAGTTGCTAGTGGATAGTGGATAATGACGAGTGAATGCAATGAATTGCTTTTGCTAACTACTAATCACTTTCCACCAACAACTTCTTTGGACTTGAATAACTTATGAACCCACAGGAACTGATCCGCATCGTCGACGGGATTGCCCGCGACAAGAACATTGAACGCGACCAGATTTACACGGACATCGAGCAGGCCGTGGCTTCGGGGCTGCGCAAGCAGTTCAACACCGAGGACACGAGCGAATTCATCGTTCAACTGGATCGGGCGCTCGGAACGATCCGCGCGTTTCGTCAACCGCCGGTTGCCGAGGGCGAAACGCCGAATGAGAAGACGGAAATTCCGCTGTCGGTGGTGGGTCGAATCGGCGCGCAGACGGTCAAGCAGGTGATGATTCAGTTGATTCGGCAGGATGAGCGCGGCAGCATTTACGAAGAGTATAAGGATCGCGTCGGAACAATCATCACCGGAACGATCGCCCGTTTTGAAGGCGGCACGATGATCGTGAGCCTCGGTCGCGTTGAAGGCATCATGCCGCGCAGCGAGCAGATTCCGGGTGAGTCGCACGAATTGAACGAGCGGATTCAGGCACTGGTGACGGAAGTGCGGGATACGTCGACCGGGGTGAAAATCATCCTGAGTCGCAGTCACCCGGAATTGATTCGCCGCCTTTTCGAGCGGGAAGTTCCGGAAGTGGGCGAGCGCACCATCGAACTGAAAGCGCTGGCCCGCGAACCGGGTCATCGCACGAAGATCGCGGTGACGTCGATCGACAGCAAGGTGGACGCGGTGGGTGCCTGCGTCGGTGTACGCGGCAGCCGCATCAAGAACATCGTCGATGAACTCGGCGGTGAAAAAATCGACATCGTCCGTTGGAATGAATCTTCACAGATTTTGATCAGCAATGCGTTAAAGCCCGCCGAAGTCGCGGAAGTGGCGTTATGCTTCGAGTTGGGACGGGCCACGGTCGTCGTCAATGACGATCAGTTGAGTCTGGCCATCGGCAAGCGCGGGCAGAACGTTCGGCTCGCCGCCCGGTTGACGGGATGGGACATCGACATCCTCACTCCCATCGAGTTTCAAGCCGGTGTGAAGCGTCTTGAAGAAACGCTCAAGGGCGTTGAAGGCATCGCCGGTGACATGGTCGACAAGTGCATTGCCCTGGGTTTGATCGACGTGCGCGATATTGAAGAGGTGGGTGCCGGTCCGCTGGTTCAGGAAGTGGGTATGGAAGAGGCACTGGCGACACGGGTAGTCGAAACTTGCAGCGTGGTCGCCAAAGTGGTGGCGGTCGAACAGATAGCCAAGAAGGAATCGGATGCCCGCGCGAAGGCTGCCGCCGCCATCGAATCCAAACGTGCGTTGAACGCCATGCTTGGATTGGGCGGTTCGACGGCAGTGCAGACGTTGGAGATGGGCGAAGCCGCCGATAGCACCGACGGCGATATTTCCAGTGGAACCCCGGCTGCGTTGGAAGCTTCTGAAGGTGGATCCCCGGAAGTCACGGTCCATCACGAGTCGTCGAATCGGGCGGCGGGTGAAGACATGTCGCCGGAAGAGCAGGCGGTGCATGGATTGGGTCCGGACGACATCGGTGGGCCATTGGCCCCGTCGGATGATGAGAATGAGACGGCCGCGCTCGCGGAAGGCCGTTTGATCCCTCCGGGTGCCGGCGGCGATGAACCAAAATAGCGGTTCCATTGCGATTTAAAGTCAGGCCAACTTCGGTTGGTGAACGTATGGACAGAGGTGGTTTTCCGGCGTTGGCCGGAAGCCCCGCATTGAAGCAGTGTGAGATTTGCGGCGGGATGAAGCGGGCTTGGCATTCGCCGAAGGACGGCGAGGCCGACCCGGCAGTATCCCGACGGCGTCGGTCATCAGGCGACCGTCTTTTTGGAGATCGGCTTGGCTAAGATTCGAGTCAGTTTGTTGGCAAAAGAACTTGGCGTTGAGAGCAAAGCGATTATCGCCCGCCTCAAGTCCGAGGGTTTGGGAGACGCCGCGCCCAATCACATGACCATGATTTCCCTCGGCCTGTCGGAATCCGTGCGCGAATGGTTCGCCGGTCAAGGCGGCGTGGCGACGGCGGTGGAAGCGCCGGAAGACGACGCTGCGCTCCCGGTCAAGCCCTCTCGCGTTCGTCGTAAGAAGGACGATAACGGTGACGGTGACGCAGACGGGGAACACGCCCACGCAGAATCGCCGGATACGCATCCGATTCCTTCTCATCCCGTGCCGCATCTGGAAGCGAAGTCGCATGGCACCGTCGACGTAAAGCCGATGCCTGCGGCCCCCGACCATTCTTCGCATGCACCGATTGTGGAACCTGCCGCCGATAAGCCTGCGGTCGAGGTTAAGCCTGCCGAGATCATGGCCGATAAGCCCGTTCCGACTGAAGCCAAGCCCGTTGAGGATGCGGGTCATGCTGCGCCGATCAAGCTGGAGTCGATCAAGCCTGACTTGGGCAAGATTGAAGTGAAGCACGAATCGACCGGACACGTCAATCCACCCCACAAGGCGGAAGCCCCGTTCCGCGGCGTTCCACCGAATCATACGCCGGCCATTGCCAACGAAGTACCGTCTATGCCAACCACCGCAATGCCTCATGCACCGGTTCAGGCCCAGGGTGGCACCGCGCATGCCCCGCCGCTGAAGCAGACGGGTGGAGATCGCCCGTTGCGTCAGACGATCACCCTGGAAAATCGCGGCCAGACGCCGCGCCCCCCGCAACACGTGCCGGAGCGCAAGGCGGTCACTCCCGCGCCGCAATTGCTGGTGCCGAAACCGGCCCAGATTCAAGGGCCGCGCGTGATTCGGGAAGAAAAGCCCGAGGTCGTCGCTACCCCGCGCCCGCGTCGACCGATGGGCGAATCTTCCAGTCCATCTGTAGGATTCACCACCGCCCGCGCCCAGACGGGTCGCGGCGTGAAGGTCACCGAAGAGGATGACGAAGAGGCAAAGAAGAAAGCCGCCGCCGCCAAGGGCGCGGGCCGCACGCTCTCCAACCGCCGTCGCGGTTCCGGGGGTCGCAGCGGTGAGGCGATCGACAAGATCAAGGAATTCAGCGAGCAGGATCTGGCCGAGCGGCGCAAGCGCATCGAGCAGTCCAGCAAGCATCGCCGCGATTTTACGGATCACCTCGATCGCGTCGGTCATCGCGGCATGCACCTGCAGGCCAAAAGCCCGCAGGAGCGCGGTGGGCCGGTCTACATCGAAGAGCCGATCACCGTCAAATCGCTCTCCGCCGCCCTCGGCATCAAGAGCAGCGACATCATCGGCAAGCTGTTGAAGCAGGGTGTGTTCGTCACCGTCAATCAGGGTCTCGATCGCGAGACCGCTGAAATGATCACGCTGGAATACGGCCTCGAACTGCTCATCAAGGAACAGGCGACCCTTGAAGAAATGCTCGAAAGCGAATTCGCCACCGAGTATGACGAAGAGGTCGTGATGGTCACCCGTCCGCCGGTGGTGACGATCCTTGGTCACGTCGATCACGGCAAGACCAGTTTGCTGGACAAGATCCGCAATGCCAATGTTGCCGCCGGTGAATCCGGTGGCATCACGCAGCACACCGCCGCGTGGATGGTCACGGTCGGTGAGGCTGAAAATGCCAAGCGCGTCACGTTTATTGACACCCCCGGTCACCAGGCGTTCACCGCCATGCGTGCCCGCGGGGCCAACATGACGGACGTGGTGGTGCTGGTGGTCAGCGCCGTCGAAGGCGTGCAACCGCAGACGATCGAATCGATCAATCACGCCCGCGCCGCCGAGGTGCCGATCGTGGTGGCGATGAACAAGATCGACCGCCCCGATGCCAACCCGGATATGGTGCTTGGTCAGTTGGCGGCTCAGGGCTTGAACGCCACCGAATGGGGCGGCGATACCGAAGTCATTCGCACCAGTGCAACCACCGGCCAGGGTATCAAGGAACTGATTGAAATCCTCGATCTGCAAGCGCAGATCATGGATCTCAAGGCCGCCCCGGCCATGCCGGCCCGCGGCACGGTCATCGAAGCGCGCATGGATGCCGGCCTTGGATCGGTCGCCACCGTGTTGGTGCAGGATGGCACGCTGAAAGTCGGCGATATTATTCTTTCCGGCCCCGGCTACGGTCGAATCCGCAGCTTGCTGAACGATCGCGGTCAGATGATTCAGGAAGCCGGCCCGTCGACTCCGGTCATCGTCAGTGGTCTGGATGAATTGCCGGCGTCCGGCGACCGGTTCTATGTGGTCGATGACATCGACCGCGCTAGGGCCATCGCCGAGGAACGCTCGATTTACTCCCGTCAACAGCAGTTGGCATCCGCCAATAAGGTCACCACGACCGACACGCTGATGTCCGTCCTGAAGGTTGGCGAGATCAGCACGATCAACCTTATCATCAAGGGTGACGTGCAGGGTTCCGTCGAAACGCTGGTCGCCACCGTCACCGGTTCTAATACCGATGAAGTGAAGGTGCGGGTCATTCACAGCGGTGTCGGCCCGGTCAATGAAAGCGATGTTCAGTTGGCGATGGCGACGATGTCCAAGCCGAACGACAATCGGGTCAGCATCATCGGTTTCCACGTGGCCCCGGAAGAACCGGCCCGGGCGCTGGCCGAGCAGAATCGCGTCGAAATCAAGCTGTACAAGGTCATCTACGAGATCTTCGACGACTTGAAAAAGGCGCTGTCGGGGATGCTCGAACCGGAAGTCCGCGAGAAGATGCACGGCCATGCGGAAATCCGCCAGGTGTTCAAGGTCAGCAAGATCGGCAACATCGCCGGTTGCTTCTGCACCGATGGGCACATTCAGCGCGGCAGCAAGATCCGCGTCATTCGCGGCGGTGTGATGATCGTCGAAGACCTCACCATCGAGACGCTCAAGCGGCTGAAGGATGATGTGAAGGAAGTGAAGTCCGGTCTGGAATGCGGCATCAAGCTCAACGGCTACGATGACATCAAGATCGGCGACGTGTTGGAAGCATACATCCGCGAAACGTTCCAGCGGACGCTGTAATCCGGTAGGGTCCGCAGTGCGGACCCTACAAAATTCGGAGTCGGAATGCGACGTGTCGGAAAAATTTTGCTGGCTTGCGCGTTGTTCGGAACCACGGGTTGCGTCGTCCACGACGGCAACCGCGCTCCGGAACCGATCTGGTGGCCCACCTTCGTGGTGCGCGACAGTACCCTGGCGGCAACCGGGGGTCACTTGAATGTTCAAGTGGCGAACCCGATTCTGCCACCCCTCTCGGCCGATCCCCCCGTGGGTCGCCGGGCGGATTAACCCGGTGTTCATCACCGTTTAAGAATGATCATTGGAGTATTGCAGTTGGAACTCTCGGTCACCGACGCGATGTCCCTGAAAGACAAACGGCGGGTGGTCAAAAGCATCAAGGACCGCATCGCCCACGCGCATAATGTGTCGATCGCCGAAGTCGGCGCGCTCGATCAGCACCGGGTGGCGATTCTGGGCGTGGCGATGGTCGCCAACGACAAAAAATATGTCGAAGGCGGGCTGAGCAAGCTCGTCGATTTCGTGCGGAAGGTGCCGCAGGTGGATTTGATCGATTATCAGATTGATTTGTTGTGAGCGGCCAATGCTTGCAAAAATATACGCAACGGCCGTTGAATGGATGGTCGATCTTCTCGACTTCTGGGCAACGTATTGGTCGCGAAATAATCGACCGCAAAAATGGTAGTGTCAGCACCGCGATTGAGAACTTCTCATTTAGCCCCCGGTTTACCGGGGCAAACTGTCTGGAAGCCAGCGGTTTTCGCAGTAAGACAGTTCTCCCGGGTAAACCCGGGGCTAAATGAAAGTTAAATTCTGAAACCTCCGAATGGTGGATGTAACGAAATTATGATGTCCCGAAGAGCCGAACGCGTCGCGAGCATTATCCAGCAGGAACTGGCGATGATCATCATGCGCGAGATCAGCGATCCGCGTTTGACGGGGATGCCGAGCATCACGCGGGTGAAATTGAGCGATGATTTGTCGATCGCGGATGTGTTCGTGACGATCATGGGCACCTCCGGCCAGCAGAACGCGGCCATCAACGCACTCCGCCACTCGGCGGGTATGATGCGGACGAAACTGACCAAAGTGCTGACACTCCGCGTCGCACCGTTTATCAAGTTCCACTTCGATGAAAATCTGAAGCGGGAACTTGAAGTTCTGGATCTGCTGCGGAAAGTGTCGCAGGAAAATGAGGAGTTGGATCGGAAGCGGGCTGAGAGCGGGACGGTTGACCCAAGTCCGACGGAGGATCCGCCGAAAGAAATTTAAAGGTGGCATGGGCGTCTCGCCTATGCATTTTAGGGCCGAATAGCATGGGCGGGACGCCCATGCCACCCTGTTTGCTAACTCTGATTGAAATCACTGAATCAAGAATGAAAAACGCCACGAAACACGCCGAGGATTTGCGGGCTTTATTTAAGCGGCTGATGAAAGAGGCAAAGCACGCGCCGGCGGTGAAGCAAGAGCCGCTGAAGGCGCTGGTGCGCGGGGCGATGAGCTACGATGTCTCCGACCACAAGGCCGATGAGGCGATGAAGCACATCGAGAAGGAGTTCGTCGATCTAAACGAACTGCGCGTCGCCACCGATCTGGAGATCGCCGAATTGCTCGGCGTGCGCTATCCCCACATCGAGCATCGCGTCGGTCTGATCACCCGGTCGTTGAACGCGATCTTCGAGAAGGAGCACACGCTCAACGTCGATCGCCTGGCGACGATCAGCAAGCGCGATGCCCGCCAGTTTTTGCGCGATCTGGTGCCGGACATGCACCCGTTCGTGGAAGCCTACGTGATGCTCTACAGTTTTGACGGCCACGCCATCCCCACCGACGATGAGATCGTCGGCTACCTGCGCGAAGAGGAAATCGTCGATGAAAAAGCGACGCCGGCCGAAGCCCAGAAATTTTTAGAGCATCACATCAAGGCCGAGGAGTGCCACGATTTCTACGCCATCATCCGCCGCGCCGCCCATGCGGAAGGGGATGGAGGTAGGAAGAAAAAGAAGTGAGGAAGTGAAGGAAGTTGCCAGTGGGGAAGTTGTCAGTTGCCAGTGAAGGCGAAGGCAATTGCATTTTTCTTCACTAATCACTATTAACTTCCTCACTAACAACTTCCCCCACTAACAACTATCCCATGACCGACCGCCTTCCACCATCTTCACTTCGCATTGGATTGCCCAGCGGGAGCATGCAGGCTTCGACGGTCGAGCTTTTTGGGCGCGCTGGGTACAAGGTCAGCATCCAGGAGCGCAGCGTTTTTCCGCGGATTGACGATGAGAATATCTCGGCGGTGTTGTTTCGGGCGCAGGAGATCAGCCGGTATGTGACGGATGGCATCGTCGACTGCGGGTTGACGGGACACGACTGGATCGTCGAGAACGGCAATGCTCTGGACGTGGTCGAGATATGCGAATTGACCTATTCGCGGGCCAGCAGTCAGGCCGCCAAATGGGTGTTGGCGGTGCCGGAGGAAAGCCCCGTGCAGAAGCCGGAAGATCTGGCCGGCGGGGTCATCGCGACGGAACTGGTCAATGTCACCCGCAAATACTTCGCCGACCGGGGCGTGAAAGTCACGGTCGAATTTTCCTGGGGCACCACCGAAATTAAAGCCCGCCTGCTCGATGCGATTGTCGATCTGACCGAAACCGGTTCGTCCATTCGGGCGAACAATCTGCGCGTGCTGGACACGCTTCTGACCAGCACGATCCGCTTTGTGTCCAACAAAGCGGCGTGGGCGATCCCGTGGAAGCGGGAGAAGATGGAAAACATCGCCATGCTGTTGAAGGGGGCGATCGAGGCGCGGGCGAAGGTGGGGTTGAAGATGAACGTTCCCGAGGGAATGCTGGCGGAGATCATCAGTTTTCTACCGGCGGAAAAAAGCCCGACCGTCAGCCGACTGGCCGATTCGGCGTGGGTCGCGGTCGAAGTGATATTGGAAGAAAAGCAGGAACGCGAATTGATCCCCCGTCTGAAGCGCGCCGGGGCGACCGGGATCATCACTTATCCGTTGAATAAAGTGATCGGGTAGGACAATGCCCGCGATATCGCGGCAACTTTATCGCTATAATGCCGAAGGTGCCGCATGAATAAAAACCTTCGACTGATCCTCCGGTGTGCCGTTCTGGGCATGGCCGGATGTTCCTCGCCAATTCTGAAAACGACGCAAAGCAGTAATGCAGTTCATCACCCGTCGGCCACGCAGCCGGTTGATCCGAAGGCGGAACTCACCGTCGATCAGATCGAACCGGCGCTTTCGCTTCCATCACCCGCCACGCGCCCTTCCGGACCACCCTCACTGGCGGCGATTCAGTTATATGCCCAGGCCCGCGCGAAGTTGGTCGAAAATCAGCGGTTTGACGGCATTGCCCTGCTGGAGCAGGCGGCCGCGATCGATCCATTCAGCTACGAGATTTTTTACGACCTTGGCCGTGCGTATCTGTTGAACAACGCGAACGGCACTGCGAATGATCGATCCATCGCGGCGTTTGAAAAAGCCGCCGCCATCCGCCCGGAGGGGCTGGAACTGCATTACGATCTGGGCCGGCAATATCTGGATCGCAACGACACCGTTCGCGGTTTGGAACAACTGCGTTTGGCGCGTTTGACCGGCGAGTATCGCGATGAAAAAAATGCCGATGCCGCCGCCATGGTCGACTTCTTCCTCGCCCGGGCACTTCGGCAAAACGGTTACACCGGCGCGGCGCTCACGCAGTATGACACGCTGCTCGATCGCCTCTCGCGGACGGGCCTGACGCAGCGGAGCAATCCGGAACTCGTCTATTTTCTGAAGCATCCGCAGATTCTCTACACGGAAGTCGGGGAGTTGTACGAGAAAAAGGGAAGCTATCGCGAGGCGTTGCGGGCCTATGAGATGGCCCTGCAAACCGATGCGGAAAATTCCGATCTGGTCAAGCGGGTGATCCGCATGACTTTGAGTGCCGGGCGGGTCGCCGATGCCAAGGCGCGGGTTGCCGCCCTGGTCGTTAGAAATCACGGCAGCGCGGAATCGCTCGAACTGCTGAAAGAGATTTACACGGCGGCGGGCGTGCCGCAAAAGGCAACCGATGCGCTGGCCACCCTGCACGCGGAGCATCCCGCGGACCGTTTGATTTTTTACGCGCTGCTCGATCAGTTGAAGGCGGATCATCGATCCACCGATGCCGAACAATTGTTGGTCACCGCCGCCCGCGACAGCCAATCCGATCCCGATTACATCCGCCGACTCTTTACGATTTACCAAGGCCGCAACGACATCGAAGCGGCGATGCGGCTGCTGGTGGATTCGCTGGCGGATCGCCCGGATTCGCTTCGCGAAGTCGGCCCGCTCTGGGGCGAACTGCTCCGCCCGGCCCGGCGAGGTCGATTGCGTTTAAGTGCATTGCAACAGATGAAGCTGCCTGCCCGCGAGGAACCGGCGCGGCTGTTCTGGGTCTCGCGCCTGGCGGAAATCTGGAATCGGGATGCTTTGGCCCGATCCACATTGCTGCAAGCCGCAGCCATCAAGCCGGCGTTCGCGCCGGTCTATCGCTGGTTGATTCTGGAGAACTGGTCGAAGCCGGATTGGGATGACAAGCAGAAGGCGGCGGCGTGCGGGCAACTGGTCGAGACGGTGCAGGCGCAGGGCAATGGCGCGTTGGCCGCCGAGCTGCAGGGCAGGTCATTGCTGATGCAGGATGATGCCGAGGGCGCGGCCAAGTCGTTCGCCGTTTCGCAATCGCTGGGCAATCGCTCCCCGGATCTTCAATTGATGTTTTCGCGGGCGATTTTGAAGCAGGGCAATGAGGCCCGCGCCGAACAATTGCTGTGGAAGCTGCTCAGCGATTGGCCACTTTTCGAAGAGGCGTATTCGGAATTGTTCAGCGTGTATCTGCAGCGTCGCGCGGTGGATCAAGCGTTGGGCGTGCTGCACAAATGGCTCGATGCGGTGCCGTCGAGCGTGGATGCACGGCTGCTTGAGGCGGCGATCGATTCTCAGTTGGGCCGGCCCGAAGGCCTTGCGGCGGCGAAAACCATTTTGCAGAAATTGTTCGACGAGCAGCCGGACAACTTGGAAGTGCTGCGGGCGATTCAAACTTTTCATCTTCAGCACGGCCGGCTGGATGATTTCATCAGGCAGCTTGAGGCCGAGCGAATTCGGAATCCCGACAATCGCGATGCGGTGGCGATGCTGGTGTCGATCTATGCCGATCAAAAGCGACTGCCCGAGGCAACGCAGGTGCTGGATGCCGCAAAGGCCGCAGTGGCGAACGACCCGGATTTGCTCTACTACGTGGCGCATCTCTACGAGCGTATCGATCAGAAGCCGACGACGGAACGGCTGCTTGAAGAGATCGTCGGAATGGATCCGCATCACGCCGCCGCGAGTAATGATCTGGGATACACGTGGGCCGATGAGGGAAAAAATCTGGATCGCGCCGAGGCGCTGGTGCGGGTGGCGGTGGAGGCCGAGCCGGACAATCAGAGCTATCTCGACAGCATGGCGTGGGTCGAGTACAAGCGCGGGAAGTTTGTCGAGGCGCGCGGTTTTCTCGATCGGGCCATCGGCCCGGCCAATCGGCCCGACCCGGTGGTGCTCGATCATCTGGGCGACACGATGTATCGGCTCGAATTGCCGACCGAGGCGGTAAAGCAGTGGAAGCGTTCACTGCAACGGCTTACTGAAGCAGGCGCGGAACGGGAAGATTTGAAGGAACTTCGTCAGCAGTTGCTGGCGAAGTTGAAGCAGCAGGAAGCGGGTGGGCCCGTCCACGTCGCGCCGGTGGCGGAGATGCCGAAGAAATCGACGCAGGCGAAGAATTGAAAGGCGGAAGTCATGGCCGGACACAGTCACTGGAAAACCATCAAGCGGGCCAAGGGTGCGACGGATGCCAAACGCGGCAAGGTGTGGAGCAAAATCGCCCGCAAGATCATCATTGCCGCCAAAGCCGGCGGGGGGAATCCAGCGGAGA
>JANXVV010000474.1 GCA_025351525.1 Humisphaera sp.
GAAGCAAGAAAACGTGTGCCTCCGGCACTACCGCTAAACGGAAGAGGTTTCCGAGCTCGCGGCGGGAATTTTGAAGCGGAATGTCGATCCTTCGCCGGGTGTGCTGGAAACTTCGATGCTGCCGCCGTGGACCTGGGCGACGTGCTTGACGATGGAAAGCCCGAGCCCGGTGCCGCCCATTTCCCGCGAGCGCGAGCGGTCGACCCGATAGAACCGCTCGAAAATCCGTGCCAGATCCGCTTCGGGAATCCCCAGTCCGTTATCGCTTACCTCGACGATAACATGGCCGTTCTCCGCCTTGGCAACGGCGCGGATTCGACCGTTCTCGCGCGTGTATTTGATGGCATTGTCGATCAGGTTGGACACGGCCCGCTCCAGATAATCCATATTGCCCACAATCGGCGGCAACTGATTTGGAGCCGAGACTATCAACTGCTGACTCTTGCGCGCCGCGGCGGGGGCGAGCAGGTCGGCTGCTTTGCGCACCACTGAAGAAAGGTCGACATTTTGCAGCCGAGGCAGACTCGGTTGGCTTTCGAGACGCGACAGTTCCAGAAGATCATTGACCAGATTCGCCAGTTGATCCGTGTGCTTTTGAATCGTGTTTAAAAACTGCGGGCCTTTGATCGGGTCTTTAAAAGCACCGTCCTGCAGCGTTTCGACGAATCCTCGAATCACCGTCAAGGGCGTGCGCAATTCGTGCGAGACGTTGGCGACAAACTCCTTGCGAAGTTCCTGATATCGCGAGGATTCGGTGACATCGTGGGCAACGACGACCAACCCCTCGGCTTGCCCGTGGGCGGGAAACATCGACACCGTCACCTCCAGCTTGCGACCCGCCACCGGGCCCACCGTCACGGTGGTTCGGCCGCCCTCGATTTCAACCTGCTTGACCGCCTGCAAGACCTGCTGCTCGCGGATGACTTCCCAAAGATTTTTGCCCATCGCCTCGCGCGGTGGAAAAGCGAGAAGCCGTCCCGCCGCATCGTTGACGAGCAAAACTTGCTGCTTGAGGTTGGCGGCAATGACGCCCTCACTCATGCTTTCCAGAATCGCCGCCAACTCCGCTTTATCCTTGCCGGCCTGGGCGAGAAGCTCGCTGATCGAATCGGCCATCGCATTCAGACTGACGGCCAGCGTGCCCATCTCATCGTTTTGCGGGCGGAGAATGCGCGAAGCCAGATCACCATGCGTCAGAGCCGTGGCAAACTCATTCAATTGCACGAGCGGTGCGGCATGGCGGTGGGCCAGGTAGTAGGAAACCAGTCCGGTGCCGACCATCGCCAGCGCGGCGGCGGCAATCAACGCGACGTAAAGCGCTCGCAGCGATTCGTCCAATTTGCTGAGATGCTCGGAAAGCCGAACGTAATAAATATCTCCGTTGTCGAGTTGAATCCGGTGAGCGAGATAAAGAAGCGTCTCGTGAAAGGTTCGACTTTCCCGAACGCTGTCGGAATCGTTCTGAGTATTTGCGGCAATGATTTCCGGGCGGTCGTGGTGGTTGTCCAGCGTGGCCGGGTCTGCCTCGTTGTCCGCAATGACGACACCGGCGGCATCAATGATGGTGATGCGGCGACCGAGCGATCCGCCGAGACGTTTGGACAATTCAGACAGCCCCGACTGGTCGCGATTCTTCAGGAGGGGGACAGCCAAATCCGCCACGAGATGGCTTTCGTTTTTCATCGCCTGACGGGTGTTGTCGAGGTAGGAGGTGCGAAGCCGCATCGCGCCGAACACACCGACCCACCCGATGCCGAGCCATAGGAGGATCAGGTAGGGAATGAAGAGTCGGCGGAAAAAAGGGCTGGTGAACAAGGGGATGCACTTTCACGCGGTGAGTAAGGTGGCATGGGCGTCTCGCCCGTGCGCATTGAATTCAGGAGCACGGGCGGGACCCCCATGCCACCCTCTTCAATCGCGAAACTTATAACCAAATCCGCGAACCGTTTCGATCTGAACGCCCCCGCTGCCGAGTTTTTTTCGAAGGGCGGTGACGTGAACGTCGATCGTGCGGTCGAAGATGGCGGCCTCGCGGCCGAGGGCGGAATCGATGATGTCCTCGCGGCTGACCACCCGGCCCGGGCGGCTGGCGAGAAACCGAAGGATGCGGAATTCGGTGGCCGTCAAAGCCACGGGTTGACCGGCATAGGTGACCTCGTGGCGCTTGGCGTCGATCGCCAGTTCGCCGCGACGAATCAACTCGGCCGGTTCCTGCTGATCGGAAGTTCGGCGAAGCACCGCCTTGACGCGGGCCACCAATTCGCGCGGGCTGAAAGGTTTTGTGACGTAATCATCCGCGCCCATCTCCAACCCGACGATGCGATCCGTCTCGCCGGCTTTGGCGGTCAGCATGATGACGGGAATGCGGCGGGTCCGGTCGTCGGCGCGCATGCGCCGGCAGACTTCCAGGCCATCCATGCCGGGCATCATCAGATCCAGAACCACCAGATCCGGTTTGTGCTTCGTCGCGATCTCCAGCCCGCTCGTGCCATCCGAGGCGGCGAAGACGTCGAAGCCTTCCTTGTCCAGGTTGTAGCGCACCAGTTCGATGAGATCGCGCTCATCGTCAATCACCAGGATTGTGCCGCGGCTGTTCAGGGTTTGAGTCATGGGCGTTCACTCCTTGAAACGTCGTTGTGGCACGGGCTTGTAATAACTTCAGCGTCGGGGTTTGGGTGCCACAGGTCGCGGTACTCCAAGACCTGTGTCTTTCGGCCATCAGGCAAGCACAGGTCTGCTCCGAAAATGACCGCCAGTTAGTACGAAGTACGTGCAAATCGCGGTCATTTGCACGCGGTAGCGTGCCCAGCGTCGCGTGTGTG
>JANXVV010000511.1 GCA_025351525.1 Humisphaera sp.
CTTTTGGTCAAAAGAAAAGCACGGGCGGGACGCCCATGCCACCGGTTTTTCTCGGACGTAAGCAAATTCCGTTTCCTTCCATGAATACGATTGCCAACACGGGCCTCTCCTCTACATAATGGGGATCATGGCACAGCGAGAAAAGAGAGGCGCAACCAAGACTCCGGTTGAGACGAAGACGGCAGGCCCTTTGCCGGAGAAAACGGTCGAGAAAAAAAACAAGGTCCCCGCGAAACCGATGGCCGGGGGGATGCCCGCCGCAAAGGGTTTGCCTGCATCCATTGTGATGAAGCCCTCCGCCAAGTCGCCGGGCAAGGCAAGCATGGCGCAGGTGGATTTGGAAGCGCCGACCGCCGCCGCCCCGCCCGCGCTTTTGTCCCCCGGTGCGACTGGGTATGGCAACGGCAACCCGCAGCCGAACGTCGAGTTGAAACTTGAGTTGAAGCCCGCCGCCATTGCCGCCCCGCCGACCGCAAAGTCGAATCTGCCCAAGGGCGTCGCGCGATTTCTGATGCCGCCGGAAGGCAAGCCGGTGGTTGAAGCAGCGAAGGTCAACGACAAGTCGATGGATGTCGGCACACCGTCGACTTTTGCAACGCCTCCCGCAGCGCGCACCCCGGCGCCCGCGTCGGCGGATGCGAGCGGTCCGGTGATGGAGTTGCCGCCGGTCTTTTCCACGCTCGGAACGATGCCCGCGCTCACCCGCCCGCCGGTGCAGATTCCGCTGCCGGCACCGGTACGGCAGATCGAGACGCAGGTGCCCGCCGCGCCCACCGGTCTGCCGCCAACCGCCACCCATTCCACGCTACAGCCTCCATTGCTTTTTGAAGTTGCCTGGGAAGTCTGCTGGCAACTCGGCGGCATCTACACCGTCCTGCGCACCAAAGCCGCCACCACCCTTCGCACCTGGGGCGATCGATACTGTCTCATCGGTCCCTACAACCCGCAGACCGCCCCGGTGGAATTTGAGCCGGAAGAACCGCAGGGCGCGATTGCCGCGGCGTTGCAGCGACTGCGCGACAACGGCGTGCCGTGCTACTTTGGCCGTTGGATGATCGCGGGCCGGCCGCAGGTGATTCTGCTCGACTACCGCGCCGGTTTCCGCGAGTTGGACGGCAACAAATACAAGATGTGGGCCGATCACGGCATCTCCATCAACAGCAACGACGGGGAACTCAACGAGGTCGTCGCCTTCGGATTCGCCGTCACCGAATTTTTCCGCCTGCTGTCCGACATCGTCACCGACCGCTCGATTCTCGCCCATTTCCACGAGTGGATGGGCGGCGTGGCGGTGCCGCGCATCGCGTATCTCCGCCTGCCGATCGCCACCGTTTTCACCACGCACGCCACGCTGCTGGGTCGATACATCGCGGGCGACAATTCAGAGTTTTACAATCATCTGCCGTTCATCAATCCGGATTTTGAAGCGCAGAAATATCAAATCTACTCGCGCTATCAGATCGAGAAAGCGGCGGCCCATGCGTCGACGGTTTTCACGACCGTCAGCGAGGTCACCAGCTTCGAGGCCGAGAAATTGCTGGGCCGTCGACCGGAGGTGATTCTTCCCAACGGGCTGAACATCCAGCGTTTCGCCGCCCTGCACGAATTCCAGAATCTGCATCGCCAGTACAAGGAAAAGATTCACGAGTTCGTGATGGGGCACTTTTTCCCATGCTACAATTTCGATCTGGACCGCACGATTTATTTCGTGACCAGTGGCCGGTACGAATATCGCAACAAGGGGATGGACCTGTTCATCGAAGCGATGTGGCGGCTGAATCAGCGTCTCCGCTACGTGCCGGATCGCCCGACGGTGGTGGTTTTCGTCATTACCAAGGCCCCGGTGAAGCACGTGAACATCGCCGCCTTGCAGAACCAGACGATGTTCGATGAGTTGCGGCGAACCTGCACCAGCTTGCAGGAGGAGATGGGCCAGCAGCTTTTCACCGCCGCCGCACGAGGCCGTGTCGCCGATTCCAAAGAGTTGTTGACCGGCGACGCGGTGGTTCGATTGAAGCGGGCCATGCACGCCTGGCGTACGGGGCAGGCCCCATCGATCGTCACGCACGATCTGATCGACGATGCCACCGATCCCGTGCTGAAACATCTTCGCCATCGCCATATGTTCAACGGCGCTGATGATCCGGTGAAGATGGTCTTCCATCCGCAATTCGTCACCTCCACCGGCCCGCTGATCCATCTGGATTACGAGCAACTGATACGCGGCTGCCATATGGGAATCTTCCCCAGCTACTACGAGCCGTGGGGCTACACGCCGATGGAGTGCGTGGCGATGGGCGTGCCGGCGGTGACGACGGATCTGAGCGGTTTCGGGGCGTACGTCCGCCGTCATATTCCGGATAGCAATGACAAGGGGATCTGCGTGCTCAATCGCCGCTATCGCGGATTTGATGAAGCGTGCAATGAGCTGGTGGATTACCTGTTCGACTTCGCCCGCATGAATCGACGGCAACGGATCGAACTGCGCAACCGGGTGGAACGGCTGAGCGAATTGTTCGACTGGTCCGCGCTGATTCGCCATTACAACGAGGCGCATGATCTGGCCCTGGAGCGCGTCGGCGCGACGAGGCCGGGTCGCCTGGAAATCAGGCTGGTATAGATTGCTCTTCGTTTAGCGATGCCCCGGAGGGACATGTTTCCCGCTCGATTTCTGCGTCGATTATCGAAGAAAAACGCGTCCCTCCGGGACACCGCTAAACGAAGTCGGAGTTCGTCATTTCTAAACCTTTCCGGCACCACCTGCACACACGTTCAGGATGGAAGGTAACGCGTGGATGAACGGACGGTGATCGCGGCACGGGACGGCGACCAGATCGCTCTGGCACGTTTGCTGCGCGAGTTGCAGGATCCGTGGTTCCGATTCTGCATGAGCCTTCTGGGCGACACAGAGCGGGCCCGCGATGCGATGCAGGAGACCGGCTTGCGGTTTATCCGGACGCTGGCCGCGTTCAGAGGCGACAGTCAATTGCAAACCTGGTCGCTTGGAATAGCCCTGAATGTGGTTCGCGAAATAAGGCGTAAACAGCGGGCGATTCCGGAAGCGGGCCGGAATCTGCTTGCGGCTCGGCGTCAACCGCCCGTGACGCCGCTGGCCGCCGTTGATCTGGCGGAGCAGCACGAGAATTTACATGCGATGCTGGCCGATTTACCGGATCGACAGCGCGAGGCGGTCGTGCTGCGGTTCTTTGAAGGCCTGTCCGTCGAGGAGACCGCCCGGGCCATGGACTGCGCGCAGGGCACTGTGAAGGCCACCGTGCATCAGGCGCTTCGGTCGATGCGATTGAAGTTGGCCCCTTCAGAAACCTCGGCGGGTTTGTCGTGAGCAACGCTTTCCGATCCCCTCCCCCCATCTACTCAAGGGGGGAGGGTTAGGGTGAGGGGTTTTTTATTCGCCTTTGAAATAGGTGAGATTTCTCGACTCGGCAGAAAAAAGGCAAGACCCCTCACCCTAACCCTCCCCCCGGAGTACCGGGGGGAGGGGACCGGAAATTTGAGGTTTCAACATGACTCCCCTTCGCAGACATCTCGACGCGGCCCAATCCGAATATCGGGCCGTTCAATACTCGGGCGATCTGGCCCACGAACTTCTCGGAAGTCGTCTGCGGATCGCGCCGGCGCGGTCGAGCTTCTGGAAAAGATTCACCCCGCTGCTCGCCGGTGCGATGGCGGCGATGATCGCGGTGGTGATCTGGCAACACCGCACCGCCCCGGTGCCGCCGGCGCTTCAGGTTGTCGTCAATCCTCTTCCTCCCGCCACCCACCGCGTCATGGTGTGGCCAAACACCATCGACCCGCTGCGGCAGGCACATCTGGGGAGCTACGTGACGGACATGCGCTCGGGAATGCGCGAAGCCCTCGCGCAGTTGAACGGCAATGTGGAAGGTGCGCTGGACGCGCCGGTGGTCACCGACAGCGTCGCCACGGTCCGCCATGTCGCGGGCGAACTTCAGGAGTTTGCCGTCGTGACCTGGTCGCAGCTTCGCCCGCGTCGGGAGCCGGGATGCTGAGGTGAAAGTCTTCGGATTTTCTAAAGGCATCCCCGTAGCATGGGCAACCTTGCCCATGGCCGAGGTACTCCGCGGCATCGATCGGTACTCCGATCAATTAAACAAGAGCGCAGTGATCTTTCTTTCGTGTTCGTTCAAAGAGCGCTGCGCTCTCGCTGGTGTCGATCGGAGTACCGATCGACATCGCGGGGTACCGCGAACATGGGATGGTAGCCCATGCCGCGAGCCGCCAGTTGCAACTACTTCTTATGCAACATCTCGTCCACCTCAAATATCTCCATCACCGGTTTGCCATCCAGCCGCTTGTCGAGCGGGAGTTTCAACACATGGCAGGCCGTGGCGAAGGTGTCTTCAGTGTTGATGGTCAGGTCGGCATAAGTGGTCAGGTCGATATTCTTGCGCACGCCCGGCCCGACGGCAATCCAGGGGATATGGCGGCTTCGGGCGTCATCCGGCACATGCGTCTGACCGGCACCGCCATGATCCGACGTGACGATGATGAACGTCTCGTCCTTCAGCTTTAACTCTTCCAGCACCGCCAGCACTTTCCCCAACTGTGCATCGGCCGCTTCGATCGTCGCCAATTGTTCGGGAGAACCCCAGCCCTTCGCATGTCCGACATTGTCCGTGCTTGGAAAATGGATGAACATCACCTGCGGTTGATGCTCGCGAAGAAGCTCGATGGCATGCTCGGCGACCTGCGCGTCCTCACCGTGCGTCGCCGCGGCGATCCACATCCAATCCAAGGTTCCCGGTTTGGCAAGGGTGTTGAATTTGGATTTTCCGGCGACCATTGCGGTGGTGTACTTCCTGCGATGAGCCACCTCAAACAACGTGGGAAAATTCGGATACACCGGCTCTTTCAACGGTAAATCCTTGTTCCACTCGATCTCATGCTTGCGCGGAATGACGCCGGTGAGCATGCTGGTATGCGAAGGCAGCGTGATGGCCAGCGCCGTGGTGCGGGCCCAAAAGCTGAAGCTGCCGGAGTTCATCAGGCGGTGAAGAGTGGGAGTGGCGGCGCGCAGGGCCATGTCAGGCCGCAATCCATCCATGCTGACGATGAGAACGCGCGCGGGCCGAGTGGCGGGGAGCGTTTGGGCGAAAGTAGCGGTCGATGAAAAAAGGACGGCCAACAGGATGAGACGATTCATGGTTCCATTGTAATGAATCATTGGCGGGGTGTGTTCAGGTTTGGTGAAGAATGGACACCTGCGTCATTTCGCGCAGTTGCCCGCAGGCGGCGTTGACATCATCGCCGCGTGTCCGCCGAAAGTGCGCCACCACCCGCCGGGCGCGCAGAATTTCCAAAAACCGGTTCATTCGCGCCTCCTCCGGCTTGCGATAGACCGCGCCGCTCAATCCCGGGCCGATCGAATTATACGGAATCAAATTGACATGGGCCCGAAACCCTTCGAGCAAATCCGCCAGCAGAACCGCCTGTTCCTCGGAATCGTTCACACCCGCCAGCAGGGTATATTCGATGGTGGGGATCCGGCCGGTCTTGGCCTCGAAGCGCCGGCCTGCCGCCATAATATCCGCAACCTTCCACCGCTTGCCGGTCGGCACGATTTTTTGGCGGGTGGCATCATCGGGGGCATGAAGTGAGATCGCCAGATGCACGTTGAGATCGGCGTCCATCAGCCGTTCAATCCCCGGAACGATTCCCACGGTAGACACGGTGATGTGCTTCCAACCCAGCATCCCCAGGCCCGGCCCGGCAATTCGCCGAATGGCGGCGATCACGTTGTCCAGATTGTGCATCGGTTCGCCCATCCCCATGAAAACCAGCGAGGTCAATCGCCTGCCCTTCTCGGCGGCACACTGTCGAAGATGCAGAAACTGCTCGACGATCTCGCCCGCTTCCAAATCGCGCTCCAGCCCGCGACGGGTGCTGGCACAAAAATCACAACCCATCGCGCAACCGATCTGCGAAGAAACGCACCCCGCCGCCCGACCCGGGTGATACCACGGCATCAGCACCGTTTCGACCGCCCCGCCGCGATTCAAACCGATGAGCAGCTTGATGGTGCCATCGGTGCTTTCATGACGATGATCCACCTTCGATTGCCGCGCGCAAACGGACTCGCGAAGTTTGGCCTGAAGCGCCAAACCGAGATTACGGCCCAGCACCTGCTCGATTTCACTTCCACCGGGTGCGGCATAAAAGGATTGCAGAAGGTTGCGCGCGTGGGTCGGTTTGAATCCCCAGGCGCCGAGTTCGATCTCCAGGCTCTCCACATCGTAATCCGTCAAGGCGCGCATGGAGATGATTGTACGCGAAGTGCCTACACCTGTCTCTAAACGTCTCAAAGCCTCTCCCCTCTCCAAGCCGGGGCGCAGCGGTGAGCGGCAGCGAACTGCGCAGCCCCGGATTCTTCTTCTTCGAAACGCGCCAAGACATCCGGGGCTGCGCAGCTCGTTGCACTCGCCGCTCCGCCCCGGCTTGGAGATTTAAAGACTTGAACGCTTCG
>JANXVV010000544.1 GCA_025351525.1 Humisphaera sp.
GAAGCAAAGGATGCAATATTCGAATGGATCGTGGTATGGTACAACCGCAAGCGAAGGCACAGCTCACTGGGCTACGTCAGCCCGGAAGCCTTCGAGGCTAAGGCCGCGCGCATTTATAACCTGTCCAATTTCACCTTCGGCATTATTGAATAATTCCACTCTCCGTGGAAGTCAATTCGTTTGATATTCACTGCTTCGAGTTCCTTGTTTGTCACTTTGATTCCGCTTGCATATTTCGCCGTGTCCAGCTCTGCCTTGACCTTCAGTCCAGCCTTGGTCTTTGTGCCGCCGATCAGCTTTACAATCAGATCGTGGCTGACCAGCGGGCGGCCCCGCCGGTTTTGCGTGAGATGACAGAACAGCCGATGTTCAATCTTGTTCCACTTGCTGGTCCCGGGTGGAAAGTGGCTGACGTTCAGCGTCAGGCCGGTTTCGTCGGCCAGTTCCTGAAGCGCGATTTTCCAGAGTCGGCACCGGCTTGAATTGGACCCGCCGCCGTCGGCGGTGATCAGAATTTCCTTCGCGTTCGGATAGCGCAACCGGCCCGTTTCCCGCCACCATTTCAGAATGGTCCGGGCCGCGAATCGGGCCGTGTCATGGTCCGTTCCGACACTCACCCAGCCTTCGTTGGCGGTCAGGTCATAAACGCCATACGGCGTCACGCGGCCCTTGTCCGGAGCCTTGTCGATGAAGTCGTACACCCGCACTTCTTCCGGGCGACCCTTGGGCCGCCATTCCTTGCCGGGATTCTTGAAATCCCCGACCCATTCCTTCTTTTTGGCATCGACCGACACCACCGGCTGGCCGCGCGACTGCATGTCGGCGACCCGCGCGTTGATGTGGTTGAACTGCGCGTTGCGATCGACATGGGCACCGCCTTCCCGCGTCTTGCAATTGCCCTGCAAACTGTAGTCGGCCGCCTTGAGCATCGTCGCCACGGTCCGTGCCGAAACCGGGTGACCGCGCCGGGTCAGTTCCGCCGCAAGTGTGCCTGTGCTTTTGAGCGTCCATCGCAACGGCGACATCGGATCGCCTCGTGTCTCCGGGGCGACCAGTTCCTCCAGAACTGCGGCGATGCCGGGATCGGATTCCGTCAGCGGCTTGGCGCCTCCACCCCGACGACGAATGCGCGCCGCCGGCAATATCGCATCGGGTTTTTCCCGTTCCTTCAACTCGCGCATCCCCGCCTGGATCGTTGTTCGGGAGATGCCCGTCACTTTGGACACCAGAGACACGCCGCCCCAGCCAAGCGACTTTGCCTCGGACGCCGCCCACTGCCGGCGAACGCGTTCATCCATCACCGGATCCAGAGACTCGAACTTCCGCCGAATCCCTTCAGCAACGGTTGCATCATGCATTCATTCAATATACCACAGCCTCAGTTTTTGAACAGTTTATTATTGCGGGACGCCTAAGCAGAACTGACCCGAACCGAGGCGCGCCAAGTTTTGGTGGGGAAGATCACCTACGCTCCACTGGCTGGGCCACGTGTTGGTCGGCCTGGCAACGACCGGCTTGAGGATCGGCGAGTTGGCCAGCCGCAAGTGGAGCGATTTCGATTTGGACAAGGGTGTGATCCGCCTTGCCGACCACCGCCTGCGCACCGTCCGCAGCAGGCGGGACCAGGCGCGCACGACCAAGGGGAAGCGCGACAGATCGTTCCCGATCCACCCGCACCTGCGCGCGGTTTTGGGACAACTGTCGCGGCACCCCGACGGGTACGTCTTTCGCGCCGCCTGCGGCGGCAGGCTGGACGACGACAAGGTTCGAAAGGTGCTGATTCGGGACGTACAGAAGCCTCTGGAGAAACGCTTCCCGAAATGTGACGCCGACGAGCTGGAATTTGCCGACGGGACGCCGCACTCGTTTCGGCACTACTTCGTCGTTGCCGCCGTACATGCCCATGTGAACCAGCGGACGATCCAGGACTGGCTGGGGCACCGCGACTCAAAGATGGTCGCTTGGTACTACCACCAGTTCTCCAAGCAGTCGCAGGAAGAGATGAACAAACTAAACAGTATCGCGGGAGGGTCCGACGCCGCGTGGCGTCAGCTCCTCCCGCCGGTCAACAAGGAAGGGAGCACGCCGAGGCAGAACGACATCCTTGAGAACCCATAACCTGAATGGCCCCAAGACGTCTTCTGATTGGCACACTCTTGGCACACTTCGCTGTGCCAAAAAACAACCGGAGGTTACAAGGGTCGATAGATTCGATATTTGTGACCTCCGGCAGGCAATCAACGGAGAGGGGGAGATTCGTGAACCCGTTTCCCGCCTGCTGAGTCAGAATTGAGGTTTTCGTCCGCATCTGCTGTCTTTCCACGCAATTACGTTCTGCGTATTCGTTACTCTGAAAACACGATTCGTTACTGTTCGTGACTGCCAAAGGGGGTCAAAAAGGGGGTCAATTTCCGAGGCTCTCGGGAAAGTGTTCTTCAATGATCCGCGCAGCCACGTCGTCATCGAAGTGGCTCAGAACACCCAGAAGCGCAACGGCCAGAGACTTCGCATCGCGTAGTTTCAGCAACATCGGCTGCTCGACTTCACCGTCATGTCCCATCGAAATCATCGCAATGGGTTCGCCGACACCCGGAATATCAGCACGACCGGGCGCGACATGAAGAAGGCTCACGCATTTCAAGGATGCACCGCGATCTTCAGGGCATATTCCCCTCTCCATGAGATGGCTCCGGTTCCAGTTCTCGGTCCCCACCAGCCCGGCGAAGTACCAGATCATCTCGGTCCACTGGACTTCTTGGCGCTCAAGATGCAGGTCAACTCGTGATCTACATCGTGGACATGCGACTTCGATGAAGAGTCGCATGTCCGTGCCGTGTGCGATGGCGATCATGCTGATATGCACGATGTCCCTCGCAGTCGCATGAACGACCTTACGGCACTTTTGGCAGTTCACGTTGCGAAGCCTCTCCACGAGGAAATCTGGGCAGTTCACCTATGTTCCTTTGTTTATGCCGCGAAGGGTCTGCGAACGCAGACCAAGCATCGCATTTAACGGTAATCATTTATGCCGAGCATGTACTCGGTGGCTGCACAAGCCGCTAGGTTTCCATGCGAGGGAATCACACGGTTCCGTTGTCCGCGATCATGAGCGGAATTACGCAGCTTTCGACAATCTGCTGCACGTCAAGCATGGACTTCGACTGACGCGACCGTGCGAACACCTGTATTTAGTGAGAAAAACGCGGTTTTCGATGTGCGTCCGACGCCTCTTCTCGGCAGCGAGATCAGGCAACGGACGCACTTCATCCAACACCCGATTTTCTTTGGACAACGCCCATGAGGGCAGGCCGACCTCGATTTCGACTTCCCTCGTCTCAAGGTCGAACGTTGCCTTGGACACGAACGTCTCGACGACTCGCTTCAGCGCACTGGTCGACCGGTCGCCCAACATCCCAACTACGTCACTGCACTGCGATCTCACTGACTCGGTAATCGCCTCTACGTCCAGCGGTGCGAATGAGACCGAGGACGACGCCGACTTGATCTTCAGGTCGAGATCGTCCAAGAGTCGTTCCAGTTCGGCAACACGCTTCGCCATCAACTCCTGACCCCGCTTGCCATAAACATGATGGAGATTTCGGTACTCGTCCTCCAACTGAGCCTTCTGGTTCACCAGCGGGGGCAACGGGTCGCCGTCCGCACGTTGACGCTTTACACAGGAATCAATGTAATCCCTTACGCCAGCGCTAACGACGTTGGGATCGGAGAGCGTCTCCGACAGAGCGGCGATAACTTCCTGCTCGACGTGATCGGCCCGCAACCTTGCGGTCAGCTTCTCGTTGACGCCGGGACTGTTCGCAACACGGTGAAGCGCGTAGTAACGATACTGCTTTCCATGCTGGTTCTTTGAAGGCAAGCCGTTCATTGATAAGTCGAACTGCTTGGTGCGGAGTACACCGGTTAGAAGATAGCTGCTCTGGGAGTACCGGCGTTTTTTGGTGGCAGGTTTCTTCGGCTTGTTGCGCAGTTGTTCAATTGCCTGACGCGCGATTCCACGGATATGAGGTTCGAGCAGGTCGGTCAAGTCGGGGTAGTGAATGCCAAGATGCTCTCCCCAAGGTCGTGGGATGGACTGAATATTCTCACGCTGCCCCATCCCGTCTTTCCGTTTGCCCGGTGTCCTGCGTTCTGGCAACTCGATGGGAGCGTTCGGTGATCGTTTCACATACACGCCGGTGGTCGCCTGATTCGCATATCCGATTCCGAGGTACATCCAGTTACGCCATATGTGTTCGATGGTGCAACGAGTCCATCCTCTGTCGTCGGAAGGAACAAGACCTGAGGGAGTTACAACACGCCTTTCATTCAGTTCACGGACGATTCGGCCAGAACCCCAGCCATCAATGTAACGACGGGCGAAAACCTCGTTTATGATCTTCACTTCCTCCGGTGGGCCTTTGACGAGGACTATCTTCTGGTCGGATTGTTTGATCACCGCAGGATCGTACACCGTGTGTTTCAAAACCTTCACCACTTCCCGAGTGACCGGATCGAGTTTTGCCTTTTCGCCCGGTCCACAATCCCTCAAAATAAACAGGGGAGTACCGTCGTCAGACGTGTAGCATCTGTCAGTGCCGTAGGGGGCAATAGTGCAATGCGGGATTTCGCCCTTTTCCATAGCGTCTTCCACGCCCTTTGACGTGTTGTATGCGACAGCTTCAGCATACGCCTCCGAGTCCCGCAGATTCTGGTCAGCCCTGCTCTCCCCCTCCTTGCCGACGAGCAGGCCATCTTTGACTGTGACGACCATAATCTCTTCGTCCGCCAACTCAGAAAGCATTCGATGTCCGTCTGTTCGGCCGGTTCTGGTAAATCTCGAATGGTCGGCGAAGAGGAGAACGTCGAAGTCCAGTGTGCCCCGTTTTTTCTGGGCGAGCAGTTCATATATAACCTTCTTGTGTTTCTTAACGCTGGCAGATACCGCCGGCGCTTCAATCTCCTTGACGGCAATGAGTTGGTACTTGGCGATGAAATGGCTCGTCGCCTTCCGTTGCTGATCCATGTCCTTGATTTGCTTCTCGTCGCTGCACCGGTGAATGACTACGCACTTCAGACCGATCAATGGTGTGTTCTTGTCCATGTTGCTCCTGTAACCTTTCGACTTCCATGTCCACGACCGTAGTGAGGAATATGTCCAAAGCCGAACGAAACCTCTGCTCTTCATCCGGCGTCATGGGACGACGAACAATGCGAATCACAGGGTGCTTGCGGGATGGCACGGAAGGTCACCTTTCATTTCCAGATTCACGATGAGCGTTCCTTCTCGAAAACGAGGAGAAACCTACTTGATGTAAAAACGTTCTCGCTCGGGTTGGAGAGTGGTCCCTGAATTCGGCATCTCTCCCGTCGTCTCGAAATGCTCGTTTATCGGCGTCTTGAGCAACCTTTCCACTGTCTGCACTGCCCTCGGGCAGTGTGCTTTGGCCCACGACAAGACGGCCTCTTCGTCCGTGAAGATCAATTTCGTCGGTTCGTGACGAAAATTCACTGTGCCAGCGGGCAGAGAGATCGACTTCCGGCGACTCTTGATTCGTTGAAGTTCGCAGGTTGCCCACACTTCGAGTTGTGCGCCGAAGAAATAGAGGAGACGTTCTTCGTCGCGCTCCGAGCGGGCAAGCTCTTGGGCAGCCCAGATTTTGACTCGCTGGCCGTACTCACGGGCAGCGATGATCTTTTTCACGACCCAGTTCGCCGTCCTCTCGTCGCACACGCTGAACGTATCCAGCCTCGTTGACGTGTCGGTCACCGGGGCATCTGCCAATAGGGCCGCCGTGTCGTCGTCTGTAACTTCGTCGATCTGGATGGTGGTGTTATCACTCATATTTACCTCTGACCAAAAGATAACAACTGTTATCTTTCCAGTCAAGGCAAAAATGCCGCTGATGAAACTTTAGTTATCACGCATGCTTGGCCGATCAGGTCCGCATGAAGTCTGCTTTCGGCACGCTGCTCAAAGATATGCGCGAACAGTCAGGTCTGACTCAGGCCGAGTTGGCGGCGAAGGCTCGGATCACCAGAGTACATGTGGGATTTCTGGAACGGGGCGACCGTTCGCCAAGCCTCGAAGTATACGTGAAACTCTGTCGGGCGCTTCAGGTCGCTCCGTCGAGTCTGATGGAGCGGCTTGAGAAGCTTATGTAGCGGCTTCCTTCAACACTCCATCCAACAGGTTCCTGATGTATGTGCCCTTGTCTTCCTGCTGGAAGAGAACGTGGCACTTCTCCAGAGCGGACTTCTCGATGCCGCCATCCCGTCAGCCAACCACTTTTGATGGGGTGTTCGAGAAGAGGGATGAGTTCAAGATATGCCGGGATCGGCAACGCAGGTCACGATTCGTCGTCCAAGAGCATTGGCTCCTCTGCCAAAGAAGGCGGCAGTTTCGCGCGGCCTCAATGTCGAATCGGATGGACCTGCATATCCGAGTTAGCGTAGACCTGCGTCTTCATCCCTTTCCCCGCCTGAGGTTTTTCAAGAAGCATGGGAGGGCGCTATGGGGATTTGCCGATACGTCGAATGACCTCCTCTACGGCCATTCTCATGTCGCCGCTGTCATCTTTTGTCCGTTTGACCGTGGCATAATCATCAACATCTATCCCCGCCACCCGCTTGGTTCCTATCTTCTGGTTCTCAGACACCTCCGTCGATGAAGTGACATTGAAGAGCGCCCACGCGCTCCCCTTTAGCTGAAACTGCACCTGCGTTTGATGCGTGGAAAACCCATCCCAGACGACGGTCCTTAGAGTTCCGAGATACGGGGACATTAGACTGTCCGATTTGGTCACATCAACTGACATGCGCTGCGAGTCAAAAGAGTAAGACATACGCCCTGCCGATTTGTCTGCTTGCGCTCGGCGGGATGCGGCATCGTTGAATTTGGCTACAAACTCACCGAAGGAAGTGACCGGATCGTTGGCAGCACCCGGCATTCCGCTGGCAGAAGTTCGATCTGCTTTGCTCTGAGAGTCTGCATGCGCATCCTTGTTGGCCCCGTGTTTCCATACCGCAACGACGACGAGCGCAGTGACCACGCCGACAGCGGTCACAATAAGGCCGGTGGTTTTTCGACGGGAGGTAGGGGCCACTCTTTGCGAGGAGGTGCTTGCCTCCATGACATCGGAGGCCAAGCCTTGTCCCATAGCCTTCATATCCATCTTTGTCGCTCCACGCGGGGCTGGCACTTCAGCGTTTGCCCCTTGCGCGGTTGTTGGGGTGGAAGTCTGAGATGATCTGTTCGACCAGCACGGATGGCAGTAATACCGTCCCTGCTCATCCTTGACGCGCTTCTGCTGCGACACATCGACTCCGCAGATCGAACACACCTTAATCGCCATCGTGGTCATTGCAGCCCTCGCCGTGTCGAGCACCTAAAATCCTTGTTCTCGTTTTATGAACAACCTTAGCTTGTTCAGAAAACCGAAGCAAGGGCTTCAGGGCTGACAGTGCGGTACATGCCCAAATCCTTGCAGGCACAGCGATATCGCCACCTTCCCGGCTTTCTGCGAGCGATGCGCGAGAAGGCGAACCTGACCCAACGTGATCTTGGCAAGAAGCTCAGGATGAACCACACGATGGTCCACAACTCTGAAACGGCCGAGCGGCGGGTTGACCTTGCCGAATTCATCGACTGGGCGGCGGCCTGCGACGTGGACCCCTTGGATGCGTTGAAGGAGTTCCTGAAGCACCGGAAGGGCTGAGACAGCGGGGAGCCGCCACAGCGATCTGATCGCCCCTCCTAGCGCTCAGCCCGTTGATCGCACGGGAACACGTCGCCCAGCAAGGCCAGTCCCAAAGGGACCACACCACCCTTGACGGACGGCAGAACTCGGTTGAAATGATCGACATGCCCGACCGCATCTTCGTCTACATCGACGGGGAGTCTCATTACATCCGCACGGAACGTGCATGGCGCAATCTTCACGGCGCTGACGCATCCCTCGAATGCCTCAGATTCACTGGGCAGACTAACGAACACATGCCGCTCATCAAGCCTGACGCGACGGTGTTCTGGTCGCGCAAGATGAGCGCAGGCGCAACCCGAAGCGTCTACTTCACCTCCGCAATGACCGATGCCCAAGGACTTCATCAGATCAGAGTCGATCTCCGCGATTTCGATCTGGAGCCGCATGTCGTACTCGAAAAGAAACAGGCTTTTGAACGGAGAAAGAACAAACTTCGGGATGCTGGCGTGATAGAAAAACCTAAAGGCGTGGACATCGCCCTCGCCGTGCGGATGCTGGAGGATGCTCATCGGGACACGTATGAGAGATGCCACCTGTACACCAGTGACGCGGACTTCTTGCCGGTGATCAAGGCGGTGATGGGCCAAGGAAAACGGGTATACGTGTATGGATACAAGGAAAGTTTGGCTGACCAGTCAGAACTCCTCCATGTGCCCGACCTCTTCATTGACCTCGGTAGAATGCTTCGAGACGAATGTGAACTCGCCCCATCGAAGTGAATTGGTTCGACATCAGGTAAACATGAGCCAAAAACAGACCATCCTCCGCTTCAAGTTGAACGCCACCGGGAATTCGATGGACATCATGTCCCGTTTTCACCCAGAGGGTAAAACCGTCCTGAATCGCACGAAATGGCGGGGCAAGGAGCCTCGGTCCTGTGGAGTCACGCGGGTCAACGGACACGCCGGGGGGGCCGTCCCTCACGGCACGATGGTCGTTGATCTGGAGGTGTCGTATCGCCCAAAGGGCTGCATCACGTTCGTCGGTGACACCAAATACGATGGTTGGACAGCGATGATGGTGGATCGCATGAAGGACGGCACGCTGCTCGATGGGCATGGTAAGCACCTCCCCGAAGGCCAGCCGCCCGTCTATCTCCCATTCGAGTTGTACGAGGATATTGAGTTCAACGACCTCGACTTCGGCGAGTTCATTGGCGAATCGGTGCTCGAAGGCGTCCGGCATCAGACGTACGACGAAGTGATGAAGGAAATTCACGAACAGACGGAGAAGACCGGGCGGTTCAACGCTTCGGGATCATCGACGTTCATGGCCCCACGTCGTCAACGGCCGAGCGTGAAGATCGTGCTCTCGAATGCGCCATCCGGCGTTGGCCGCGACGGTTTTGGCACGCGGATCATCAACGTCAACAACTTCACTCCGCAGGTACAGCAGGTAGTTCTGGACCACCTGACTGAATTGGTCAACGGCTTCATCGAAGGACGATACTCGATCAAGAACATCAGCACCGATGATTTCGTGTTCGCGGAGTTGGACGATGTTCTGGTGGACTGCACGCCGAATGAACAGGGTGAGGGTTCGCGGTTCAATATTCTTCATGAATACGTGCCAAAGACCTTCCTCGAAGATTTGGCGATCAAACTCATGGCAAACTACGAGGTCGAAGTCGGTGTGGTTAATGGGCCAAAGGGCGGCCTCGTGCTGAAGCGTGTAACGAAGGGGGACTGAGCGCAAGCCTGCGAGTTTGCTGGTCGCGCTCCCCTGTGTCGTCCGTGTTGCCCCAGTGCATCTGGGGATCGCGGCGATGTTCTGCACAATCGCGCCCGTTGTGCTCCCGAGTGATCGGGATGTGCTGTAATCACGTCGCCGCACCCGGCGACTGAAAATGCTCAAACACCTTCTTCATCATCCACTCCATCGCCACGGCCCGTAGCTGCTCGTTGGAGGCAAATTGCGATGAGATGCCCTCATTGCGCTCCATTCGCGCAACGAACGCAGCCATTGCCTTGGGATCGAAGGCGTAGCGAAACTGCTCGATGTTGTTGCTGCGGGCCTGATCGGCAAGCTGCTGATCGTTTGTCAGATCGCCCACGACCTGATCAAACAGAAGTTGATCTTCGGGTTTGAAATCCGTCCCGAACTTTTCGTTCAGGACATTCACGATTTCCGACAGCCTGACCAAATCCTCTTCCTTGGCACGGCCAGTGCCCACGTCCGTGGGGCCGGAAACAGTGGCCGTCTCGCCAGCCGCCAACGACGTGGAACCCTCAAAGGTCTTGTTCAGACGGAAGTACGCAAGCTTTACCTCGTCGTCGATGCGCACCGGGCCGCCGTTGTCGATCTCAAGCTTCGTGATCAGCAGCCGTCCGTAAGCATAGAGCTTTTCCAGATCGGCATCTCGAAAATCCACCATCTGGGACAAGAACGCATAGAGCCGCAGGTACTGGCCCAATTGATGTCGAAAATCCACCTGCCGTTCTTCTGGCTCGGCATTGAACCTCGCCACAGCGAGATCAACGTGCTTGTGGAGCATTCCCTTGTCCTGTTCGCGCTGCTTGTCCGCTGATTTGAAGAAGACCTTGGCGAAGTCCTCGACCTCCTGCCTCCAATAAATCTGGAAGGCATCCAGCTTGTGCTTCAGAACGTACAGCAGGTTGGGGTCTACGCGCTGTTCGACCTTCGTCTGGTCGTAATAGGGCTTGAACGACTCCTTGATCTCTTCGGCCTCATTCACGAAGTCCAGCACGAACGTGTCCTCTTTACCGCTGGCCGTCCTGTTGAGGCGGGAGAGCGTCTGAACGGCTTGCAGCCCTTCGAGCTTCTTGTCCACGTACATGGTGTGGAGCAGTGGCTGGTCGAAGCCGGTCTGATATTTCTCGGCCACCAGAAGGAGTTGGTATTGATCGCTGTCGAACTTCTTCGGAAGCTCCTTCTCACCAAAGCCGTTCATGCCGGCTTCGGTGTAGTCGGTCTCCCCATCCGTGACCGTTCCCGAGAAGGCCACCAGCGCCTTCGTATCGTGATACCCCTTCTCCCTCAGGTACTTGTCGCATGCCAGCTTGTACCTGACGGCATGCAGCCGGGAGCGGGTGACGACCATCGCCTTCGCTTTACCACCGATGTTCTGGCGGGTGAAATTTCGGAAGTGCTCGATGATCACCTCGGTCTTCTGCGCCAGATTGTGAGGATGAAGACTGACGAACCGGGCCACCGCCTGTGTCGCTCTGGCTCGTTCCATCTCAGGATCATCCTGAATCGCCTTCGCCAGCCGGTAGTAGGTCTTGTAGGTCGTGTAGTTCTTCAGCACATCCAGAATAAAGCCTTCTTCGATGGCCTGTCGCATCGAATACAGATGGAACGGCTGTGGTTTGCCATCTGGATCGTTGTGCCCAAACAGTTCCAGCGTCTTGTGTTTTGGCGTGGCGGTGAAGGCAAAGTAGCTCAGGTTCTTCTGGGGGCCACGGACTCGCATGGCCCTCAGGATTTCCTCTTCGGCAGCGTTCTCGGTCGGGTCGATTTCCTTCTCGGCCTCCTCCGCCTCCTCCAGATTGGCCGCAGCCAAGGCGTTCTTGATCCCCTGCGCCGACTCGCTCCCCTGCGACGAGTGCGCCTCGTCAACGATGATCCCGTAACGGCGCTTGGGCAGGTCTTTGATCTTGTCCAGCACATGCGGGAACTTTTGCAGGGTGGTGATGATCACCCGTGAACCAGCCCGGATCGCATCCGCCAGTTGGCTGGAGTTCTCGTCGATCTTCTGCACGATCCCCTGTTTGTGCTCAAACTGATAGATCGTGTCCTGCAACTGCTTATCCAGCACCCTACGATCCGTAATGACGATGATCGAGTCGAACACGAGCTTGTCCTGATCATCATGCAGGTTCGACAGCCGGTGGGCCAACCACGCGATGGAGTTGCTCTTCCCGCTGCCGGCACTGTGCTGAATCAGGTAGTTCGTTCCGGGGCCATCCAGTTTTGCGGCCGCCAGAAGTTTTCGCACGCAATCAAGTTGGTGATAGCGTGGAAAGACCAACGTTTCCTTCTGAATCCGCTGGCCGTTCTTGATCTCTTCCTTCACCTCCAGATGAACAAACCGGGCGAGGATGTCCAGCCAGCTATCCCGCTCCCAGACCTGCTCCCACAGGTACGCCGTCTTCCAACCGGAGACCGGGTTCTCCGGGTTCCCCTTGCCGCCGTTGCGTCCCTTGTTGAACGGCAGGAAGAACGTGTTCTTCCCAGCCAGACGGGTCGTCATGTAAACGGCATCGGGATCGACGGCGAAATGAACCAATGCCCGCTTTTTGAACTGGAGCAGTGGCTCCCTCTGATCACGATCTTCACGGTACTGCCGAAGCGCATGTTCCACAGTCTGGTGAGTGAATGGGTTCTTCAATTCCGCCGTCGCCACCGGCAGCCCGTTCACGCTGAGCAGCACGTCGATAGATAGCTTCGGGTTCTTCTCACTGAAATGCACCTGCCGTGTGAAGGTCAGGATGTTCTGACTGTAAAGCTCCAGTGTTTCGGGATTCAGGCCGCTGGCCGGTTTGAAGTGGGCAAGCCGCAATTTGACGCCTCGGTCCATCACGCCGTGGCGGATGCAATCCAACATGCCACGGCCATCCAGATCACGGGCGATGGTCTGGATCACCTTCGCCCCAGCATCATTGCCATAAACGCCCTCCAGTCTGGCCCACTCCTTGGGCTGCGAGGTCTTTAGGAACTGAATGAGCATCTTGGCGTCGAGGGCGATCTTGGGATCGAAATCGGCCGGATCACCCTTGGTGTACCCGTGCGCCAGCAGGTGCGATTCAATGGCCTGCTCAAAGCCCTTCTCGGAGTGATCCACGGGCATGTCATTCTCCTCGATGCAAAGTGGGCTGACCGAAGCCGTAGGGAACCAAGCCCTTCGTCCTCATCCAGTCGAGTGCTTTGAACCACCGCTCTGACGAAATCCGCTTCTTGGATTCATCCCAATTAGTGAGGACATCATTCACGATCTTGGCATCATCGAACGGAACTTTCTGAATGATGAAGTCATTCCACACCGCATACAGGGTCGCCACGATTTCTGCCTGCTCCGTCGTCATAGGCTTCAGGATGTTCACCAGTGCTGTGAACTTCTCCTCGAACGGCCCCCAGTAAGTGCCGAAGTAGGTCCGATGGCCGCCAACCTTCTCCAGTGCCTGAAACGACATGCGCCCGTCATGTCGAAATGGCTTGTACCAGCGTGATCGTTCAAGCTGGCTCTCGACCGAGCGGATCAACTGGTTATCAAATGGACCGGCTGCCGCACGACGATATTTGCTTCCGATCTCGGGAAGACCCAGATGATGCTCTGCGAGAAAAAGCGCCTTCTGGAATTTGATCTGGCCGAAGGTCTCATGTGCGTGCAATCGGTCCACAATTTCGGCTGCGAGAACGGTTCTCCTGAAGTAAGGGTTTGCTTTGACTTTATGGGTTGATATTGGAACCGCCTCCTGCACAATTATCATTCCAGTGACAGCGGACGAGATTAGCGATTGTCGGTATTCAACGAGCATTTCACTATGTCGGGAAACGGTTTCGATAAGCGCATCTAGCTGGCCCAATCGCCGATCAAGGAAACCGGCAATGGCTTGCTGCTCGTCAAGAGGAGGCTTTGAAATCGTAATTCGGTGCAGGTGATTGCGGTTTACACCCGGAACCGCAGACTTATCCGAATCACTTGTGTACGGAATTGTCATCAGAAGGTAATACGCAAAACGAGGATGGTTGCCTTTGAAATCAACGACATACAATGTCGTGTTGAGAGGCCAATAGTCTGTATCGACGTAGAATACATCACCAATCGTGCCGTAGCGCCCAGTAATAACGCCCGGCCCTTTCGCCTTGGTCACGTTGTGCGTTCCTGAAATGCCCGCCGAGGAAATAATGGGAATATTGCCTGCACGCCTATCTTGCTGGGGCAAGTCGTGACCACGTTGAAGTTGAAGAAATCGTCCGAGATTTTGAATCGTCCAGTGCGCGGGCGTAGAACCAACCCAAGGAACCTGTGAATCGTTCATGGAGACGTTGCAGTTCAGCCCTTGTGTGACGGCGCATTGAATCATGGCTTTTCGTTTTTCACTGAGCACCTCGATCAATCGTCGCTTCTTGGCTATGAGTTGGTCGATCTGCGCCGTCTTGCGGTCCAGAAACGCAGCGATGGCCCGCTGCTCAGAAAGGGGAGGGACTGGAAAGAGCGCATTCGTTATATCGTCAGTGCTGAGACCATATCGGGTGATGCCGTTCGCCGAAACCCGGAACTGATCGGCCAGACCTTCAGCGGCAAATGCTCGGAAGAGATAGCCTCCAAAACTGACATCTGACTTCGGCCGAATGTGGGCAAGGTGGTATCCGCACACCACACCATCCAGATCAACGGGTACGAACGCAGGAACGGCGATGTCGCTCCATTCTTCTGAGTCCTTGGTGATCAGAACATCGCCTGCCTTCAGCGTGAATGTGGCGATCTGGCTGGCGGTGGCGGTAGCCTCCATGAAGGTCATGTTAGATGTGATGAAGTCGTTCTTGTACACATCGACGTAATTGCAAAGCCGGACGGCCTGTTCACCCTCAACGGTTTTCTTGTCCACATTGCTGGGCCGGACAGTAGCGACCCACTTGAGCTTCTTGATCTCCCAATGGGAAGGGACATCAAGCGTCCAAGGCAGGCCGATGGTCTTGTACGGGGGAGCCGATTTCATTCGACGACCCCTTTGAGCATCTCCTGAATCTCATTCTCCAGCATCTTGATCTCGGCCCCGATCTCCTTCAGGGGCCGCAGAGGCGTATACTGATAGAAGTGCCGGGTGAAAGGAATCTCGTAGCCCTTCTTCGTCTTCTCCTCGTCAATCCACGCATCTGGAACATGGGGAAGAACTTCCCGTTTGAAGTAGTCGTGGATGTCTTCCTTCAACGGCACGTTCTCATTATCCCTCAGGTCGGCATCGGGTTCAGGGTTGCCTTTGGCGTCGGTGCAGATGTCGGCTGCTTCGTCCCGCTCGGACAGGGCTGAAAGGACCGCTTTGAACTGTCTGGGAGTGAGCGTGATCTTCTTGGTCTTGCAGTGTTCCTTCAGGCACTGGATGAACTCCTCTCGGTTCTTGAAGACTCCTTTCGCGCCCATCGGCTTGAGGGATGCGACAAGCTTCGGATCGTCCAACCGGGCGAGGCGATCATCGGATGCCGCGAAGTTCAGGCGTAGTGGGCGCTCGACGGTGAGACGCCAATACCCGAAATCTTCGTTGTCGAAAATCTTGCAGAACTCACCCTCCTTGAAGTGGCAATATATCTGGGTGATCCGTTTGATCTGCTCCTCGGAAATCTCATTGCGCTTGTTGCCCAAGCTCTTCCGCATCTTGGTGGAGAAACTGACCGCATTGACGAGTTGGACTTTCCCCTTTCGCTTTCGACTCTTGCGATTGGTCACGATCCAGAGGTAGGTGCTGATGCCGGTGTTGTAGAAGAGTTGATCTGGCACGGCGACGATGGCCTCCAGCCAGTCGTTCTCGATGATCCATCGTCGGATTTCACTCTCCCCTGATCCGGCCCCACCAGTGAACAGAGGAGAGCCGTTGAAGACGATGGACAGCCGTGAGCCGCCATGATCCTGTTTGAACTTCGAGATCATGTGTTGGAGGAACAGGAGCGAGCCATCACTGACACGGGGAAGTCCGGCCCCGAAGCGCCCGCTCATGCCGAGGTTCTGGTGCTCGTCGGTGATGTACTGCTCGACCTTCTTCCACTCCACGCCGAACGGGGGGTTCGAGGCGAAGTAATCGAACTTTTCGCCAGCCAGACCGTCCTGCGTGAAGCTGTTTCCGAACTTGATGTTACTGGCATCCTCGCCCTTGATCAGCATGTCACTTTTGCAGATCGCATAGGACTCGGGGTTCAGTTCCTGTCCAAACGTCTTGAGCGTGGCTGACGGATTGAGTTCGTGCAGGTAGTTTTCGGCCACTGAGAGGATGCCGCCAGTGCCGCACGCCAGATCATAGATGGTGCGGATGATCCCCTTTTTCCGAAGGCCGTCATCGTCTTCGGCGAAGAGAATGTTCACTTTGAGACGAATTACTTCACGGGGGGTAAAATGTTCGCCTGCTGTTTCGTTGGATTGTTCTGAAAACCGGCGAATCAGTTCCTCGAAGATGTACCCCATCTGGAGGTTGTTCACGGCGTCGGGGTGCATGTCGATCTCGATGAACTTCGACATCACCATGAATAGCAGATTGCCGGCGTCCAACCGGTCGATCTGATCGCCGAACTTGAACTTCTCAATGAAGATTTCGCGTGCGTTGGCCGAGAACCCAGTGATGTAATTGTTCAGGTTGGCGGCCAGATGTTCCTGATCACCGAGGAGGGACTGGATGGTGAATTTGCTCAGGTTGTAGAAGGACTGGCCTGCCGTCTGGCAGAGGATCATGTCCCTCATCTTCTCGTCGGCGTGCTTCGGTAGCGCCTTGGCCTTCTCCAGCACCTTGGCCTTCGTTGGCTCCAGCACGCAATCCAGACGCCGCAGGACGGTGAGAGGCAGGATGACCTTGCCGTATTCGGACTGCTTGAAGTCGCCTCGCAGGAGGTCTGCTACGGACCAGATGAAGCCGACCTTTTCTTGGAAATTGTTCATTCGCAGTCTCGTCGGCGCGATACGGGGCCACGAATGGGGCATACACCGGACTCACGCAGTCCAGAAGGTCAAAGTACACCGGGAGGGTTCCTCCACTCCGCGTGATCCGAAGCTCAAAATCGCGCAAGTGAAGATTCTACGGGGACGTACATCGGGCGTACAGGGGGATTGGAACGATGGCCGTATGGGGCCGCCGAGGCCGCTGACGCCATGTCGTCAGCGGCCCCGTGACGGGGGCGGATTGTCATCCGCTGGAGTCCGTTCCCTGTGCGGAATTGATGCGATCCGCTGAGAGGATCAGTTCTGCTTCTATCCTCGCTTCCAGCAGTTGTTCAGGCGTCAAACCGGGGCCATCGTCGATTGGGACGCCAACGAATTCTGAACGACGTGCCTCGCGTCGGTCACGACGTGCCTGCCGAACGATGGGTCGCCAACGGTCGAAGGGGTGGTGCAAATGCAGACCAGCGCACTGGGCTGCAAACTCGGCGACAGCATCAGCATCGCGGAAGAATTCTGTCATTGCGCTTTTGACCTGATAGCCGACGCGATCTTCCACGTTCGTCTGGGCAATTGCCTTTGCGTAGACCACGAAACTCCCCTTGGTGATTGAGGCCCATCCCGCGATCAACGCCGGCGTCTCCACCGCTTCAGCCTCAACCACGCAGTGAAGATGGGGACTCCAGCGGGGGCCATGATATGCGTGACCGAGGCCGAGGTTATAGACGCCGCCCACGATCTGTCGCCGCCATGCTGCCCTGCGGCGCAACTCTCGAAAACACCTGAGCAGCGTCTGGACCTGTCTCCGCAGGGTCTGGTGGGTCGGCCGGATTGTCAGGTTGAGTTCCCATAGCCGCTGTTCACCGAAGTGTTGGATCACGTCCTGCTTTAAGATGAAGGCGTTCGTGCAAGAACAGCGCCAGCAATTTCGCTTCTTACAGCGGATCACCCATTCCTCGAACACTTTCCGTTGCCGGCTGAAACCCCGGATCACACGGCGGCAGTCCCGAAGATGCTCATTTGTTTCTCCTTTAATCAAGTTAGGGGGAGGACTCTCTTGGCTCCCTTTCGGTACGCTCGCAAGCGTGTGCTGGACAAAATGCGGATCATGGGATACTGATCTCATGTACAAGTCTGAGGATCGCGTAGACATCGGAATCATTATGCAAGAATCTTTTCACCCGCCTACAGCGGATCGTGCAGCAGCCTGCAAATAAACTGCGTGAATCGTGATTTTGCGGCCGGACAGTTGATATTGGGCATGGCGACTTGCACCCGGTAGGGCAATGACATACCTATGTAACCTACTTACCACGGTCCCTCGTAGCTGGGATCGGAACGAGAGCGTAAGTACAGCTAAAAAACCGACTTGGAGCGGTATCATGGACCCCCATAACCCACTGAATGTCACGGGGCCGGTTTTCGGCCCTCATCCGCAGGAATCGGACGCCGTTTTCGCCCTCGACCAGATGATCCTTCTCGTGCCGCCCTTGAACCAGTTCAGGGTCTCGATGGGCAGGGAGAGGGGCGCAGAAAGCATCGCAGTAGATTCTCCAAAGGAAACGACACTTCCGTTCTCGAAGAATCAGGCATGAACTGGTATGCCACAATGACGAAAGCTGTCCCGATGTCCCGGCCTCGAAAGCGGCCCGTGAGAAGCCGACCTCCTTTGCCGCCCGCCCCCACGCCTCCAGTGGCAACGGTGGCCCCGCCAACCCCCACAAAGCTACGTCGGCTTCCTGATGGTGGTTGTCGCGGCTGGCGGCCTCCAGCGAAGGCGGCAGGAATTGGCCGTTGCCGAAGGATTGGTCATACGGCCGTATTTGAGGGAGAGTAGACCAGCGTCTTCATCGCCTTCTCAGCGTCAGGGTCGAACAGTTTGATGTAAAGGTTGAGGATGTCACTGTCTTTGTGTCCCATCCAGCCCAGTGCCTGCTTGTATGCGACATTGTTCCTCGCCAGCATGCTGGCGAAAGCATGACGGAATGTGTGAATCTTGTACTGCTCGGGATTCGGGAATTTGCACCTCTTGCAAAGCCGTTTCAGCGATTTGAGCAGTTTGTCACCGTTGAGCGGCCTTCCACCATTGGGATACTTCTTAGATGGGCGCTGCGAGAACATTCGCCCCTCACGAGGACCGGGAACTTCGTCCAGAATCTGTCGAAGTGACGGATTGACGGGAATGCGACGGTTGGTCTTCCCTTTCGTCCTGCCCGATGAGCCACCTCTCTGGATCGTGACCCAACCATGATCTCCCTGCTTAAAATCGAAGTCCGACCATTCCAAATCTCGGACCTCTCCGAATCTTAACCCGAGATATGAAAATACGGCGAAAATCACCCGTTCGTGATCTTTGCAGGCGTTCTCCAACAAAACGGACACCTGCTCAGGGGTGAAACATGGCTGCGGCGACGATTCGGCTTCCTCAATCTCCTCCCCGACGATTGGATTGACTGCCAGCATGGGTGGCTTTGTTTTGACGGTGGCGAATTTGAACCACTGCTTGATGATGGTCAGGCGATCTCCCCGTGTCTTCCCATGTAATCCGGTCTTCGGCATCCCCGCTCTAGGCTTACACTTTCTCTGCTGCATCATGAGTTCGTTGAATGCCCAAAAGTCTTGGGCGTTCACAGTATCGGGATGCAACCGCTTGCGCCTTTTGGCGAAGTCAATGAAATCCGTAAGGACAACTTTGTACTTTTCGATGGTCTTCCCGGCTCGACCCTTCGACCGCAGGAAAGCGATGTATGGGTCGAACATCTCCTGCCACCCAACACGGCGTTGAACATGACGCTCTTCACCCCGCTGGAGTCGTTGATGAATGACATGGGCGGCACGTTGGGCTGCCATTTTGTTGGTGGTCTTCAGCGGTTCGTGGAGCCGCTGGCCCTGATGGCTATAGGCAGCGTGCCACTTCTTGCTCACTTTGATCTTCCCGCTCTTGGCGTCCTGTTGGAAACGGTGGCCGATGTAGATGATCGGGTCTTCGGTGGCTGGGACAGGTTCTCGGTCTTTGAGTTGCATGGCGTCACGCCTTTGTGTTCAGGAGAAGAGGTGTTTAACAAAACGGGGTAGCCAGAAGCGAAGCGGCTTGCCTCGCGCAACGCAGTCAGCGAAGTCGCCCTCGGAGACCTTCCGTTTGAGGGTGGATGGCTTCAGCCCTGCAAGCTTGGCGGCCTTCTCCAACGACAGGATCGGTGGGTACTGGTCGGCGAGTGGCTTGAAGGCGTCTTCGATTTCGTGCGTGGACAGCCTGACGGCAGACCGCCTTGGCGTGGCGTGATCGGCGGGGCGATGATGTGCGGACACTGGTGACAACCTCTGGAGGACGGCAGCGCACGCTTCTCATGTCGTGCGGCGTCATCGTGCGCGAACTTACGAGATTCTTTTTCACCCGCCTAGACGTGGCGGTGAGACTGAGGGGGTCAAAAGGGGGTCGATTGGCCTGTGGGGCTAGAGGGGTGGTTTTGTAAACGACGCCGCCCACCGTGTTTACGGTGGGCGGTTGATTTGCAACGGAGAGGGGGAGATTCGAACTCGGGATATCGCCGTTTTCGATACCAAAAACGCCATTTTTGAGTGAGTTTTTGCCAGCGTTTTTGCCAATCGGACGGTAGGGGGAGAAATCGCGTCCCCCTACCAATTGTTATTCGTGCCTGCTACTCAGAGTCCTCGATCATTACCCGAACTTTGTTGCTCTTGCTGTACGGAATCGAAATCTCAACACGTCGCCCATCTTCGGCGGTCGCCGAGATGAGAAGGCGTGTCGGGGGTGCGCCCCAGTCGTCAGTGAGGAGCTGCTCAATCATCTCCTTGCCATTCTCGAAATCAAAATCCTGTGCACCGCCATCTACGAGCGAAACTGACATTCGAATGTTCTGCATGGTACTCCAACTTCTTTAGCAGAGGGGGACGACAACACCCACGCCGTGGCTTATTACGATGCAAACACGGCAAACGGGAAATACGGACCACTCTTCGGCTTCTCGATGTAGGGCTTTTGCTTGCCCGCGCGACGGCGTGTAGTTTCAGGAGATGCCACATCGTGCGCCACCACCACCGACATAGCCACGTTGTTTCTCCACGAGGTCTCCGCTACTTCCCCCGCCCACTCGTCCGCGCATCCGATTACACTCGACGTGTAGTGACCGCCCACACGTTCATCATCACCAGATTTCTCGGGTGGCGTCGAACTGTGAAGGATAACCGCCTCGTTACCAGCCTTTACAATCTCCTGATCGAAAAGCGACCGGCAGAGTTGCCCCACTGGTTTACGTTTGACCTCTGCGCGCGAAAGATTCAAGCTGCGAAGTTCGGCAACCTTTTCAAGTGCGGATTCATTATGGATCTCCCGGCAACAGTCGAGAATGATCGTCCTTTTCGCACCACCGATCAGAAGTTCCAACGAGCTCAGTTCCTCGCCTTTTCGAAGTGTAAGCACCGTTGCATTGTCTTTGGATGAGAACCATCCATGTCCGGCGAAACCAATGAACAGATAGTCGGCAGATGACATCTCCTTCACGAGTCGTCGTACTTCGTCCCTTGATGGACGCTCACGAGCAACAATCTCTTGTGCGAACCACCACCCGCCATGCGCGGCGTTGAGGAATCGGTCGTAGTTGCGCATGTCAGCGTAAACGCCCTTGCAATAGTTCTCCGCGCCGGCTTCGCCGGGATTAGAGATTAGCAATGCTCGCCGCGTGACAGCCATAAGTTCTCCAAAGAAAAGAGCACACCTCAGCCGAACACAACTCGCTATTTCTTCTCTGACCTCTTCTGTGCGGCTTTGTTCAACGTCGTTTCAACATGTTCGATGATACCGGATGCCAATCGCTCACTCGCACCGGCGACGAAACATGCCAATGCGATCCCATGTCGGTTTCGGAGCTGGGGTAGAACCAACCCAGAGCGAATCGCGCACAGTACAATGATTGCGCCAATCACACCAACAGCGATCCTCGCTGCGCCTTCCAATCGGTGAATCGCCGCACCAGCAGCGGGATCGAGTGGCGCACGCCCGACGCGAAGTAGGATTGAAAGTAGCGCGCCAGTTGCTCCCGCCATCCCAGCAGTCAGAATGTCCGCTTTCGCGTCATCGGGTGGGGTATACATCCGAGCATATAACGATGCTGCCGCCCAAGTCGCACCGACGAACGCTATAGTCGCCCATACACTTGCCCACACATACCACTGCCTCGCGTGTTCATGGTTTCGGGCGGTGATGAACTCTTCTGCCTTGCCCAGCAGTGATTGCGCGCCTTTCATGTCTCCATCGAGAGCGACGCACATGGATTCGCCAAGAATAGAGCGAAATGCTCGCCTGATAGATTCCGATAGGTGATCTATCGGCACGGCTTCAAGGCAGGTGATTCGACCTTGGATCTTTCCAGGATCGACCTTCTGCGCGTCGAGTAACTTCTCGTGTTCGGGCGTATTCTCCCAATCAACTTCCAAGCTTTTGTCCAGAAACACAATGAAGTTCATGTTCCGGCGTAGTAGTACGTGGATAGCGGCATCATGTCGCTGCCAGAGCATCTCGTCAGGGGTATGCGAAGTCATCTCAGCCATTTGCGTCATTTAGAGAGCACCATCAAGGAGGCACTTTTCTCGTACATCGCCGCCAATCCCGCCAGCGTCTTGGCGTCGTCGATCTGCTCATGGGGGATGAGCAGGTACTTCCACGGCTTGCCGCCGCCGTGTTTCGTGGCATGTTCACACCACGTTGCCGCCGCTCGGGCTTTGGCTTCGACTGACGATGCGTGCATCTCATCGGATGACTTGCTCTCGCAGATGTACTTCGCCGTCTCCGTCTCGACCACGAAATCGGGCTCGTAGACCTCGCCTTTCGCGTAGTCGATTTTTAGTGCGTCCCTCGGGGGCTTGCACCATTTTAGAACGCTGTGGTCCTTCTCGAAGATCGACGCCAGCCGCCGCTCCGTGTCCGAGTCGAACTTTTGCACCTGATACAGGCATTTACTGAACCCGCCGAACAGCATCCCTCGGATGTTCCGCTTCATCTCAACGGGCGTCCGGTAGTCGCGGACCTCATCATCGGCGGCGGTGCCGTTCACGGGACGCATGGTTGTGAACCCTTTGGAGACGTGAACCTCGTATGCCGTCGCCTTCTCGAAGTAATGGGCTTCCATCTGGCTGTAGATGTTCCGAACGATGAGCTGCTGATGGACCAGCAGAACGTTCAGCACGTCATCGTCCTCGGGAAGATTGGTTTTCAAGCTGGCCACGGCTTGTTGCGCCAGCTTGTAAAGCAGGTCGGCGTGTTCGTCGTAGTTGATGTCCGGATAGTCGATCAGTCCGCGAACGATGTAATCCTCGAACTTCTCCTCAACGGCGATGGTCGAGCCGCTTTCCAGCGTATGCCGCTGTCCGTCGCCAAGGTTTTGGATGAGCACCCGCTGACGAATGGGCTTCAAGGATTTGATCGGGTCGGTATCCAAGTCGAAATCCTTGAACCCGCTCGTCACGTCGCCGGTGGGGACGACGACGATGCGGGGGATGTCGATGGACATGTCGATGTGCAGATCGACCGTCTTGGCGACGACTTGCGCGAAATCCACCTGGGTCTTGAACTGCTCGAACTCGGTCTGCGTCCCGCCCTGCGCGGCGATGGCGGCTTGCACCTGCTCGATAATCTTCTGCTGAACTTCGGGCTTTCGCAGATCAGCCGACGATGGAAGACGCTCGAACTGCTTGAGCACCTGATACGTCACCTGCGCCGCCTTCTGCTCCTCGGGCTTGGCGAAAAGGGTCGGCTGCGGCTGGGCATTGCCGGTCCCAATCGACTGAATGCCGAGCCGCTGGGCGACGTTCGACTCCATCACCACGACCTTCGACTTCGTATCGGGGATGTCGCGCCCGATGACGATGCCCTTGCGGATGATCGAGTTCGGGTCGTTGGCGTGGTCGATGATCTCCTGAAACTTATCGTGCGAGATGATCGTCAGCCGGTCTACCGCCGCGACCCCGGTTCGCTTGCCATAGGGCAGGCGCAGTCCGCGACCGATGGATTGTTCCACAAGCGTCCGCGAGTTCGCCGCCCGCAAGGGGACGATGGTGTACAGGTTCGTCACGTCCCAGCCCTCTTTGAGCATGTTGACGTGGACCACGATCTCGATGGGGTTGTTCGGGTCTTCGACCGTGAGCAACTGCTGAACGATGTCGTCCTTCTCTTCGCCTTTGGTTTGCGAATGGACGGTGATGACCTTTCCCTTGTACTGGCCATCAAAGAACGCCTGATCTTCGATCAGCTTGACGAGCGCGTTGGCATGGTCAGTGTCCTTCGCCACAACCAGCATGAACGGCTTCACGCGGCGTTCGCTGAAATCACGGGCGTAAACGTCGAGTTGGGTCTTCGCCTCCTCATGCACGCGGATGCCGTCTTCCAGCTTCAGGCGTTCGAGTCCTTCCTCGTCATACGCCCGCGCGTCGAAGTTTTCCCGCGTGGCGACCGCCGGCTCTTTCACGAAACCATCATTGAGTGCCGCCGACAGCGGGTACGAGTAGACGACGTTTTTGAACGGCGTACTCCCCTTGCCGCTCTCGACCTGCGGCGTTGCGGTCAGTTCCAGCCCGATGATCGGCTTGAGCTCGTTTATCGCCTTGACGCCCGCCGACGCGCGGTAGCGGTGGCTTTCGTCCATGAGCAGCACGAGGTCGTCGAGTTTCGACAGGTACTCGAAGTAGCTCTCGCCGATGTATTCGTGCAGCCGCTTGATGCGTGGCTGCTTGTCGCCGCGTACCTCGGAGTTGATCTTGCTGATGTTGAAGATGTTGACGTGAATCGCGCCGGGCGCACCGGGATCGAACAGCCGCCCCTGGCGAACCGGCACGCCAACGTCGCCGCGAACACCGCGCCCATCTTCATAGGTGTCGCCGGTGATGATCTCGGGCGGGTTCAGGGCAAAGTCCGAGATGCCTTGGAACACATACTTGGGTGTGTTCGGCGTAAAGTCGGCGATCAGCTTGTTGTAGATCGTCAGGTTCGGGGCGAGCACGAAGAAATGTCGGATGCCTTCGGCTTTGTAAAGGTAGCTGATGAACGCGCCCATCAGGCGTGTTTTGCCGACGCCCGTGGCCAGCGAGAAGCAGAGCGACGGGAACTCACGCTCGAAATCCTCCACTTGCGGATACTTCGCCCGGATCGACGCCAACGATGCCTTGGCGTCCGCACCCTTCTCAAGTGGGATCAGATCGCAGACCTCCGCCAGTATCTCCAGTGACTCGCGTTGCGGCTGTCGCAGGCTCAACCGATTGGCGACCATGTTCAGAATCGACTGGTTCATTTCGCACCCCCATTTTCATTGCCAAAGAGAGACGGTTCGGCGACCCGCGACTTCCGTTGCTTGCGCTGTTCGCCTGGCGGAAGTTTTGGCAGCGGCGGCGCATCGAGATCGTCGGCTGGCTGCGCCTTGGGTAATGCCGCAATTTGGAGGCTGTAGTCATCCTTGCCCCATTCGCACCGGGACATGACCGCCTTGGGGATCTTTTTCAGCGTCAGGTTGGGGAACTCCGTCGCCCCGGCGCGGAACGCGCCGCAGCAGATCAAGAGCGACCGATCTTCACCGACTTCATCGCTCAACTTGGCAAGCATTTGTCGCGTGATCGTTTGCGTCGTGATGTAGATGTAATCTCGCTCGGTCGAACGCCCATGCTGCCAGTAAATCTCGTTGCTGGGCGCGTACGCGAAACCTTCCAGCTTACACATCGCCTCGGCGAGCATCGCCGCGTTGTATTCTTTGCTGACGACCCAGTTGCCGAACTTGTCCTTTTCCAGCAGGGAGGGCGCGAGGCGGTAGTAGCGAAATCCGCCACCCCCTTTCCACCCCGTGGCTTGGGTTATTCCACCTAAATCAGTTCCGCTAATAACCTTCGTCAAGCGAGGCAGAATGTATGTATCGCAGTGTTCTCCCAACTCCACCATAATCCATTGCCGTGCCATCTTGTGCGCAACAGCACCTGTAGTTCCTGACCCCGCAAATGAATCCAAGACGATCTCGCCAGGCGAAGTAGCAATCTCCAAGATGCGAGCTATGACGGCTTCCGTCTTGGGCGTTGCAAAGGGGACTCCGAATAGAGCCTTCGATTCCAACATTGCACTCTGTGTATGTCCGACCTCCTCGTGCAGCCAGACACTGCGAGGAACCACCGGCTGCGCGACATCCAGAAACCGCTTCAACCTCGGCATTCGTGCTTTACCGTCCTTGCCCCAATACAGTAGGTTGTTTCGCACGTTTTCGGCATGCGTCTCGGGACCGCATCGCCATGTCACGGTTCCACTCGGCCAGATCTCCTCGTTCGTATTCGGATTGGTTATCCCGTAGAACAGATTTGGGCGTTCATTCTTTGATTTATTGCTTGTATAGGTGACTGAGTTCCAGCTTCCACGCGGATCATTGTCTGGATTTGTATAGTAGGCATTTTGAGAATCCGTGCGTGTTAGCCGATTGGGACGCCATGACTGCTTATCTCGGGCGTAGAGAAGTACAAAATCATGGTCATTGCTTATCCACTTTGCATCGTTAGCGGGCGATGCTTTGCGCTGCCAGATAATCGTCTGGACATGATTAGCACGACCGAAAATCTCATCGCAAATCACCTTGAGATAGTGAGCCTCATTATCGTCAACAAAAATCCAGACTGTCCCATTGAGAGCAAGTAGACGCCGTATCAAATCCAAGCGATCCCGCATCATGCTCAACCAAAGTGAGTGCTCGATTCCGTCGTCATAATGTTCAAACGCCGAGCCCGTGTTGTATGGCGGGTCAATGCACACGCATTTGATCTTGCCTGTGAACTCCTGTTCAAGTGCCTTCAAAGCCAGCAGGTTGTCGCCGAAGATGAGGCGGTTATCGAAAAGATCGTGGTCCGTAACGCGCTGCGCGGCATGGTAAGATTTCGACGGGTCTTCGAGCAGAATGCGCGGCTCCAGCCGGGGGCGGTTTTCTTTACCGATCCAAGTGAGTTCGAGTTTCGTCTTTCCAGCCATTACCGCACCTACTTCTTGTTGCTGCTCAACATGTACAGGATAAAGCTGACGATTCCGAGGATCGACGACAGGAATGTGATGATCGCCATTACGGGGTGATCTCGTGACAACTCCATGAAGTACCCGAGCGTCGTCCCATAGATTTCCAGCCTTCGCGCGTTCGTCTTCAACGTGCCTGATGCCAGACGATTCACGATGTTGCCGATAACATCCACCTTGCGGAGCGTCGATTGGTGGAGTTTGACGTAATCCTTCTGAACAAATGCGTCGGCTTCGGTTTGCCCGGTGAGGAAATCTTTGTCGCTGATGCTGTTCATTTTCATCAGCATCGTGAGACGGGGGTGACCGGCGTATGTGGGGCTGTAAAGGGAAATCAGCAGCCGTGCAAAGTCGTACAGGTTGCTCTCATGGACGTCCATGGGCGTGCCGCCAAGTACCCGATAGCGGTGCGCGATTGCGGGGAATCCGTAGTTCGTGTCGCGCATGTTCCAGTGCAGCCAGTAGGAGTCCTTCTTCTCGGCGACATACTTGTAGAACTCGTCGAGCATCTCCCGTTCAAGGTCGTTGTACCGCGCTTCAATCTGATCGCGTGCGACGTGATCCCGCTCGGCAACGTGATGAATCGAAAATGAGACGGTCTGTCCCGTTGCAAGGTTGCGGACGGCGATGGACGTTATTCGAGGCGATGCGCCATCCGGTCGGTCGTAAAAGCTCTCGCAAGAGTAGTGGATGATTACGGTGTTCTTGGAATGCGCAAGGAGATTCGCCAAGTCCTTCTTTGCTTCTAATCGTCGTCGGTGTCGTTCGCTCGCTGATCCCATAGGTTCCGCCGCCCTTATTTCAATGCCCATTGGAACGAACAGATTGGCGAAACCTCGGGCTGCATCGTCAGCTGACGTTCGATGTCCCCGATCAGATCGTTTCGGCGGTCGTCAACCTTGTCTTGCTCCAGATACAACTCCGCACGCTTCTTCTTTCGGGTCGATTCAAGGTCTTTGATGCGCCGCTGCGCTTCGAGTTTCTCTGCCAGCCCGGCGGCGAGTGCGCTTGCTTTGCGGGCTTCGCGGATGGCGAGGTCGATCTCCTTGATCTCGCGCTCCAGACCTTGCTTGAGGTCGTCCGACCAGCGGTCGAGCTTCTCGACCTCCTCATCGAAGAACTTCGCGTTGCGTTGGCTGACTTCACCCAGCCGCGCCTTGACCAGCGCATCGCGGCACGCCGTGAGGTCGATGGGTTCCGATGGCGCGGCACCGGCGATCCGCCCGGGTAGTGCAAATAGTTTTCGCGCCGCTTCCTCGTCGAGCATTTCGCCTGCGTCGGTCTGGGCGGACAGCAGAAGGAACTCCTCCGTATCGAGCGATGAGACCGTGAGCTTCGACACTTCGAGCCAGCCCGAGACGCCGACGAGCGGCTTGAGTATGCTGACGACCTGACGATGAGCGGTGTAGTCGAAGATGACTGCGGACGGCGTAAGCGAGCGGGTGATCGCCCATTCGACCAGCGTGAGGGCGAGCGGATGATCTTGGCGGTAGAAGGTATCGCCGTTGCGCTCGGCGACTTTCCAATCGAGATGGTAATGCCCGGCTGGGGCGTCGGAGCCGGTGTATTCGAAGCGCGGTTGATGCGGGTCGAAAGACGCCTGACCATCCAGTTCGGCACGCGTGAGCGCGAGGAGCGTTCGCTCCCGGTCGGACAAGCTTTCGAGCGTCTTGTCCTTGTTGATCCGCAGCCGCTCGGCGACATCCTGATCGAAATGCTCAAGCAGCGTTTGCCGCGTGACCGCCATGCGCGCCTTGATCTGCTCATCGAGCTCGGCTTGTAGCTGGTCGAAGGCGCGCTTGATCTCCTCTTGATTGCGGCAGGTTTGATAAACGTCGGCGATGCGGCGTTCGATGTCCACGCCGGACTCAATGGTTCCGAGGACTTCATCACTGGCACCGAAGACGCCGTTGAACAGGCTGAACTTCTCACTCAATCGTTCATAGACGCGCTGATCCGCGTGGTTGCGGGTGTTGATGAAGTTCAGCACCACGACATCGTGCTTCTGCCCGTACCGATGGCAGCGACCGATCCGCTGCTCGATGCGCTGTGGGTTCCACGGCAGATCGTAGTTGACGACGAGGGATGCGAACTGGAGATTCACGCCCTCGGCGGCGGCTTCCGTGGCGATCAGGATCGACGCGGTCTTCTCGAAGTGCTCGACGATGGCGGCTTTCATGTCCACCGGCTTGGAGCCCGAGACGATCTCCTGACCTTCGTGACGTTTCACCCAGTCCTGATACGTGGCGCGGGAGGATGGATCGTCGTTCGATCCATTCATCATCACGAGCTGGTTCTCAAAGCCGTTGCGCGACAGCAACTCGAACAGGTACGCCTGCGTGCGCCGGGACTCCGTGAAGATGACCGCCTTGCGATTGGCACCCAGGGCGACGGCGCGGTTGAGCGCGGTAGCCAGTGCGGGGAGAAGGGCTTGCCCCTTCGCATTGGTCTTGATGGCGGTTGCCATCGCCCCGAAGCGTTGCAGCTCCGCCAGTTCGTCTTTCAGCAATGCCGGGTCGATGACGGGGGCATCTTCTTCACCAGGATCGCCATCGGCTTCCGCCATTTCGTCGGCGAGTTCGTCGATGCCTTCGAGGTCTTCGTCATCGAACACGCGAATCTGCTCGCCCAGGCGTTCGAGCCGCCGGGTGAGTCCCGCGATGGTTCCGGCGACGGCGAAGGTCGAAGACGCCAGAAGTTTCCTCATGACCAGCGTGATCAGATGACGCTGGCTTTGCGGCAACGCGAGGAGTTTCTCACGCTGGAGGTATGCCGAGATACTCTCGTACAGGGCGAACTCTTCATCGCTCGGACTGAAATCCTGCGTGATGGGGATGCGCTTGGTGAAGGGGATGTACTCGACGACCTGCTTTCGAAGCGTGCGGTTGCAGACTGGCTTGAGGCGATCCCGAAGCAAGGTGTTGCGGATGGTGTCGTCGCCGGATTTCACGAACTGATCGCGGAAGGATTGCGCATCGCCGAAGAGATGATCGTCGATGATGCTGACGAGACCGTAGAGCTCCATGAGCGAGTTTTGCAGCGGCGTGGCGGTCAGGAGTAGCTTCGGCGCGGCATGGATCGCCGTGACGATGCTCCGCGCCATCTTGGAGTCGTTCTTGAAGACGTTGCGGAGGCGGTGCGCTTCGTCGATGACGACCGTATCCCAGCCGACGCGGCTGATTTCCGCACTGCGCGCGGCGGCGAACTGATAAGAACAGATCAGAAGGGTATCGGTTCGGTCGAACGGGGAGGGTCGCCCAGCGGCGATTTCGGCGGCGTAGGCGCGCGAATCCAAAACGTTCGTGGGCAGGTAAAACTTCTCGCGGAGTTCCTGCTGCCATTGCTTGCGAAGGGTTGCGGGCACGATCAGAAGGATGCGCCGCCGCCGTTCCGCCCATCGCTGGGCGAGAACGATGCCGGCTTCGATGGTTTTGCCGAGCCCGACCTCATCGGCGAGCAGGACGCCACGAGACAGCGGCGAGCGGAGGGCAAAAAGAGCCGCCTCGACCTGATGTGGGTTGAGATCGACGCGCGAGTTGGCGATGGAACGAGACAGGTTCTCGACGCTGCCCGAGGAGCCTTTCAGCGTGAGCAGATGCGCCCAGTATTTGGAATGGAATGGCGTCATTCTTGCTTCCGAACGATTACATTGGGGCACGCGTCCCGCACGTCCCCGAGGGCTACGCATGTTGCCGCCAACATGCGTCCAGCCCATCAACGGCGACATCGTGATCTGGCAGTTTTGGCTTCTGTCGCTTCCCGCACAAGTCCGCAACGCAGAAGAGGATACGAAACGTCGGGAAGTATACCGGACCCAGCGTGAAACGCTATTTTACCCACCCCCGGTGACAGCGTATGGTCAGCGAGACAGCACCCATTCAACTTTCGGGCACGATTGGGACGAAAAGCGTTCAATCGTCAGGCGCGAATCGAGCGTTCTTGGGTAAGTGGTTCTCCGCCTCGTATGCACTTCGTTCTTCATAGAAGTAATCTACGGGCGTGTACAGTCGGCTGAGGTAGTCGAGCAGCTGATGCGTGGTTTCATGCAGTGCTCGCACGTTGACGTGTCGGAGGGTCGGGTGGGTTCGCTGAAGCTTCGAGCTGAAGGGGTACCGGAACGAGTCGGACGACGGGTCATGTTCTTCAACATTGGCGATCAACGCCTTCACGGCTTCGGTCTCCTCGGCGTTGAGCGGAAAATCCGATCCACACAGCGACTTCGTGCGCGCATAAACGTCATTCCACAGGTGTCCGAGCCGATGGGTCTTGGCAAAGCCCTTGTCCCCCGTCGCGGCGTAGTTGCTCTTCCACGCCAAGTCCTTTAGCAGCAGTTCGCATGAGTGGCGGTAAAGGAAACAGATCGCGTAAACGTGACCGTCGAGGGTTCTCGGCTCGTTGACGGCGCACATCAGCAAGGCATCCGCCGACTCCAGAAAGCATTGCGCGAGCTCACCGAACTGCATGTAGTTGTCGATGCAGGCATTGTTATGCCAATCGGGATGTGCTTCAAACGGATCGGGCGGTTGCGTGGGCGTCATTCGGTCCTTTCGATCATCTACATCCTGGGACCATGTATTTATGCACTCGACCGCCGTGGCATCCGCGATCACCCATCCAAGATTCCAGGCGCGGTTGGCGCGGGTCGAATCAACGCGCGGTCGGCGGCGGCAACTGTCCCGCATCGGCGTCGAGAGTGTAGATGATTTCCCGTTCGGAATGAACGGCGTCGGCGATGTAGCCAAGGAACATTTCCGCATTCTCCCGGATAAACTGTTCCTCGTCGGCGGCTTGCGCCGGCAGTGATTCGCAGAGCGATGTCACCAACTGGCGCATCGTCATGTCCAGCAACATCGCCGGCGCGCCGGGGAGGATGGCATGGGCGGTGGCTTTGGGATCGGCGAACACCCATCCGTCCGCAGACCAGCCAACATCGGCGGCGATCACGCCGGATTCGTTCGAAAAACGAATGATAAGGTACGGCTCCATCGCTCAGCCCTCGATTCCCATCTCGCGCATTTGGCCAGCGACGATGAACGACAGCCAGAGCGGGAAGTGGTCGTCTTCCCAAAGGTCGAACTTGTCAGCAGTTTGGCGGCAGACATCCCAATGGGTTGCGCCAGCGATCAAACTGACCTCGACGAACGCCGTCAGTTGTCTCATTTTCGCGGCAAGGTTCATTTTTGATTCTCCTCAAAACGGGAAAGATGGGCGGGCGATTGTCCGCCCGCCCATCAGGATCGTTGGCGACTACTCCGCTTCCGTTGTCGTCCGGGGCGTCCGTGTCGAGTTCCGGGGCGTTTTGCGTTTCCCAGCCCCCTTTCCCTTGCGTTTTCCGCCGGTCGCCTTCCCGTTCTTCCCAGACGGCTCCCGAGCGACCTTGGCGGCGGCAGTGGACCGGCCAGGTTTGATAGGCGAATCGGAATCGGTATTCAGAGAGACAACGAGCCGCCCCTTGGCATCGCGGGTCATGTCGATAACGACGCCCTTCGTTCCCGTGATCTTCTGGCCAGTTTCCAGAAGTTTGAGCCCGTAGTCGGAAGTGCGCTGGAGAACCCGGAGGTTCTGGATCAGTCGCCCCTGCGCGTCCAATCCGGTCTCTTCGTTCCGCTTTTCCTGACTCGCCCAGGCGGCGTACCATTCCCCGCCCCCCGCCCGTTTGAACGCTTGATGCACCTTTGCGAGCGAGTGCGGCGTGTTCGCGCCAAGAGTGACGAGCGCGCTGACCGCGTGGGCATAAGCACCATTGCGATAGGGATTCGGCAGTCGTTTTGTTTGCTCGAACTCCGCCGTGAGTTCGGCAATGTTTTCGAGGGACAAGCCAAATGAACGCTTATGTTTCTTCGTAGCCATGACGACCTCCATTGAGTTAGTGGTTTCTGATACGTTCACTCCGCAGATGTCGGTGTGTACAGTGGGGACGGCGGGCTTGCTAAGGAGGGCGCGACGACCCGCAGTATTTCCGAAGAAAGGAGT
>JANXVV010000570.1 GCA_025351525.1 Humisphaera sp.
ACGCGATTTTCCAGAGCCGGCATCGGCTTGAGTTCGAGCCGCCGCCATCGGCGGCGATCGGCAATTCCCCCGTATCCCAGCGCCGTCGCCTCTGCCGCCGCCCAATGCCGGGTCGCGCGCTCGTTCATCGAAGACCGCAGACTTACGAACTTCTTCCGAATCCCTTCGGCGATCAAAATGTCCATCCGTATATTATAACACAAGGCGGCGTGCCGCTATGCAGGCTACAATGTCCGGACTGAGAAAGGCCGCGACTTCCGATGATGACTAACACGATGCCCTCGATGACCGCCGAGACGCACAGTACCGACACGGCGGCTTTGCCGATGGTGGCGACTGCAAACCTCACCAAAACCTATGGCTCCGGGCCGGGCGCCTTCACGTCGCTGCACGAGGTGTCGATGACGATCCCGCGAGGTCGCTTCGTGGCGTTGCTTGGCCGAAGCGGGTCGGGGAAAAGCACGCTGCTCAATCTGCTGGGCGCGGTAGATCGGCCCACGTCCGGATCGATCCGGGTGGCCGGCACGGACCTCACTCAATTGTCGGATGCGCAACTTGCTTTGATCCGGCGTCGACGGCTGGGGTTTGTGTTTCAATCGTTTCACCTTCTGCCCGACCTGACCGCCTTCGATAATATCGCGGTGCCGTGGGTGCTGGACCGCACGCTGACCGGCGAGCGCCGGGCGGAGATTCATGCCCTGCTGGATCGGTTGGGTTTGGCGGATAAAGCCCGCCGATACCCGGATGAACTCTCGGGCGGTGAGCAGCAGCGCATCGCGCTGGCGCGGGCGGTGATCCATCGGCCGGAGCTTATTTTGGCCGATGAACCGACCGGAAATCTCGACGCGCAGAGCGGGCGAATCATTCTGGATTTATTGGTGGAACTGCATCGCGAATATGGGGCGACGGTGGTGATGGCGACGCACTCTTCCGAGGCCGCCGAGCGATGCGATGAGCGCATTTTGCTGGCCGATGGTCGAATCGTCGATTCCGGCGGGACGACGTGCGGTGAGAGGGCTGATCTGTGACAACTCGTACGAACTCTCTTGGCTTCCTCAGCTTTCTCGCCCGGTTCTCCGGCGGGCATTTCCGGCGGCATCGACTTGAAGCCTTCTTATGCCTCATCGGCGTGGCGCTCGGCGTGGCGGTGGTGGTGGCGATCGACTCGGCGGTGGAAGCCTGCGTGCAGAGCTTTCAAGGGGCGGTTCAATCCCTTGCCGAGAGGTCGACGCACAGCATCTTCGCGCAGGAAGGGAAAATCGCGGATGAGGTGTTCATCCGGTTGCAGCTTCAAAAGCTACCTTATCCGATGGCCCCGATCATCGATCGAGGTGTGCTGATTGCGGGGCCGAAAGCAGATGCTCCCCTCGTCGCGCATCTGATGGGAGTGGATATTTTCTCCGAACGAAATCTGCGGACGTTTACGCAGATGCAGTTGTCGCTCGATGAGGATGCGCTGCAACGATTTCTGACGGAGCCGGGGCAGGTGGTGTTGGTGGAATCATTGGCAAATCGGCTGGGGATCAAGCCGGGGGATGCGATCCGGTTGACGGTCGGGCAGGGCCGCGCGAAGGCGACGGTGCTGGATATATTCAAGCCCACCGGCGTGGCACAGGCGCAGCTCACCGAAGTCATTCTCTGTGACTTGGCCACCGCCCAGGAATTGGCCGGTTCGGTCGGTAATATCGATCGGATCGATCTGCATCTGGACTCGGAGGCGGATGAGAAAGCGATCGTCGCCGCGCTCCCGCCGGGATTGGTACTGCGATCGACCGGACAACAATCCTCCACGCTCAGCGAGCTGATTCAAGCGTACAAACTCAATCTCAACGCCCTCTCGCTGATGGCGAGTTTCGTGGCGGTTTTCATCGTCTACAACAGCATGCTGATCTCCGTTCAGCAGCGGGCGAAGAGCCTCGGCATTCTTCGCTGCCTCGGTGCCTCCCGCGCTCAATTGGCGGCGACCTATCTGGCGGAGGCGTTCCTCTTTGCGGTGGTCGGCGGCGTGGTCGGCGTCATCGGGGGATGGCTGCTTTCAAAGCTGATGGTCGGTTTGGTCGCCACTACCATCAACGATCTGTACGTCGCCGTTCGACCCGGGCCGGTGATGCTGAGCGCATTTGCGTTCGCCAAAGGTTTGGCCCTGTCGACGGCAAGCTGTCTCGTCGGGGCGACGGTGCCTTTGTTGAGAGCCTCGCGAACGCAACCGGTGAATATCTTCCGCACCACCGCCCGCGCCGATTCCTCGGGGCGCACGGCGAAATACTTACTGTGCCTCGGGATCGGGTTGTTGATCCTCTCCGTCGTCCTGTATGCCTTGCCGAGCAGTTCGCCTCTCATCGGTTTTGCGATGGCCCTGTTGATCGCATCGGGCTTCGCATTCGTCTGCCCGTGGATGGCTCGACTGGCCTGCGGGGCGGTCGCGGCGATCTCGCGGCCTTTGCAATGGCTGCCCCTGCAGATGGCCGCTTCCGGCGTGAAGCGATCGCTCGGAATCACCGGGGTCGCCATCGCGGCCACCATGCTGGCGTTGTCGATGAACGTCGGGGTGCGAACGATGGTCAGTTCCTTTCGCGGCGCGCTCGGGCAGTGGATCGAGCAGCGGTTTGCCGCCGATGTTTTCGTGGGCCCGGAACTGCTGGTCAATCACAAGATCGATGCGATGCTCGATCCCGCGGTGCAGGGTTGGGTGGCGCTGCAACCGGAAGTGCGGAAGGCGATCGAGTACCGCGCCCGCAACTTCGATTACGCGGGGAAGTCAATCCTGCTCACGGCGACGGACGTGGCCGATCTGATGGCGAATCATTCGCTGCCGATGAAGCAGTCTGGAATCGGTCGGCCATTCGATCCCGGCCGCGATGCGTTGATCAGCGAACCGCTGGCCGGTCGGACGAAACTCAAAATTGGCGATCCGATCGAACTGGCATCCCCCACGGGCCGCCATCGCTTCACGGTCTATGCCATTTTTTTCGATTTCGGTTCCGAACGCGGGCAGGTGATGCTGGATCGGCATACCTATGCCGCGCGGTGGAACGATGCGGGGATCAATTCGCTGCACGTCCGCCTTCAACCCGGCACCGATCCGGAGATTCTGGCGGCGAGGTGGTCCGAACATCTGCACCGCGATTACCCGGTGGTCGTCAACAGCTTTGGTCATGTGAAATTGGAAATCATGAAAGTGTTCGATCGAACTTTTAAAGTGACCGAGGTGCTCACCTGGTTGGCGGGCGGTGTGGCTTTCTGCGGATTGGCGGGATCGCTGCTGTCCATTTCGCTCGCCCGCCGAAAGGATTACAGCGTGCTGTCGGCGGTGGGAATGTCGGGCCGGCAGACGGCGCTGTGGATGCTCGGGCAGGGAATGATCATCGCCTGGACATCCGCTCTGGTCGCCGCCGTCGCGGGGACGGCGCTGGCGTATGTGCTGGCGTATGTGATTCAATTTCGATCGTTTGGCTGGAGCATTCCCACGCATCCCTTGCCGCGCTTTTGGATCGAGAGCTGGTTGCTCGCGTCGACTGCGGCAATCGTGGCGACGATTTATCCGGCGGTTCGACTACGGGCGGATTCATCGGCGGGGAATCTGCGGCAAGAATAGAATGCGCGCGATTCTGTAGCATGGGCTACCAGCCCATGTTCGCGGTACCCCGCGATGTCGATCGGTACTCCGGTCGACTTAAGCCAAAGCGAAGCGCTCTTCGTACTATGGGAAAAGAAAGATCGCTGCGCTCTGACTGGATCGACCGGAGTACCGGTCAATGCCGTGGGGTACCACGGCCATGGGCAGGTTGCCCATGCTATTTGAATGCCGTCGCCGTTCGCGTCGCGGATTTGAAGAAATAAAGGATCGAATATGCCATCGGTTTGTATTTGGTGCGAAAGAAATGCACGGGCGGGATGCCCATGCCACCTTTTTCAGTTCGTTCTATTGACCGCACTGGCGTTTACCGGCGTTGTGGCGGCGGAAACTCCGGCGGCGATTCCGGCCACATCGCCTTCGCCGGAATTCCTGCGCGCACTGGCGCCGCGCGAGTGGAATTTCCCGCGCGATCATGGCCGACACGACGGCTACAAAACCGAGTGGTGGTATTTCACCGGCAATTTGCGCGATCAGGCCGGGCGGCGCTTCGGTTATCAACTGACCTTCTTTCGCACGGCTTACATTCCGACGACCACCACCCGGCCAAGTCTCTGGGGAATGAACGAACTGTTCTTCGCCCACGCCGCCATTTCCGATGTATCGGGGAAAGTGTTTACGTTCCAGGATCGACTCCAACGCGGCCTGCCCGGTTTGGCTACGGCTTCGGATCAAACGCTCGATGTCTCGTTGCTGGACTGGTCCGCGAAATTGGACGGGGCGAAAATTGAGAAAGGTGGCATGGGCGTCTCGCCCATGTCTTTGACTTATGCAAAACAGAGGCAAGACGCCCATGCCACCGAATCCATCCACTTGCTGGCCAACGAGAAAGGTTTCTCGATAGATCTGACCTGCTCCATCCCGCGCGAACCGATCCTGCAAGGCACCGGTGGACTGAATGCCAAAGGTGTGCAACCGGGGCAGGCTTCCTATTATTATTCGATGACCCGCCTGCCGACGCACGGCACACTCGAAACCTCGAACCAAAAATTCACGGTCGACGGAATCTCCTGGATGGATCACGAATTTTCCAGCAATGCACTCGGCAAAAATCAAACGGGTTGGGACTGGATCAGCCTTTCGTTGGCCGATGGAACCGATCTGATGATCTACCGCATTCGCAATCGCGAGGGTGGATCGGATTATCTTTCCGGCACGCAGATTTCCACCGACGGCAAACCCCGATATCTCACGGCGGACGAAATCAAGCTGGAGAGTTCCAAGCCCTGGAAAAGCCCGAACAGCGCGGGAAGCTATCCGCAGGAATGGAAAGTGCAGTTGAAAGATCGCCCGGCCATCACCGTTCGAAGCGTGATGCCCGGCCAGGAACTGACGACGCCGCATTCGACGAATGTGAATTATTTTGAAGGGGCGGTGGATGCCTTGGACGACAAGGGACATTCGATCGGCGAGGGCTATCTGGAGATGACCGATTACGCCAAATCGATCAACGGTGGGATGTAGGGGTGGAGTGGCTCATGGGACTCGATACGGTCAGATTCAAAACACCTCAAATGGCACGCTCAATAGTCGATAGGGTTAGAGATCAAGGTGAAAGTTATCGTCGCATCAGCAACGATACTG
>JANXVV010000579.1 GCA_025351525.1 Humisphaera sp.
CCGCGATTTGCACGTACTTCGTACTAACTGGCGGTCATTTTCGGAGCAGACCTGTGTCTTTCGGCCAAGCCGGCACAGGTCTCGGAGTACCGCGACCTGTGGCACCCGACCCTCATGCGCAAGTTATTTCGAGCCCGTTCCTTAGCGGTAGTCCCGGAGGGACACGCTTTCTCGATTCAAGTGAACGTATCCCTCCGGGACGACCGCTAAACGTAAGACTCAGTAGTCGTGATGGAAAATCACAGTCAGGCAGGTTCGGCATCCTTCATTTCCTTGAGAATGCCCCACAGCGTCTCCAGCAGTTTCTCCACCCCCGCCCGGCTGGCCCCGGAAATCGGAAAAAGTTCGACGCCGGGCAAATCCAACCGCAATTGATCGAGCGCCTCATCATCGATCGACAGATCGATTTTATTCGGAGCCACAATCTCGCGCTTCTCCGCCAGCAGCGGGCTGAATGCCTCAAGCTCCTTGCGGATCGTGCGGTAGTTATCGGCGGGATTGGAATTGTCGCTGGGATAAAGATCCAACATGTGGACAATGACTTTGGTGCGCTCGATGTGCTTGAGAAACGCCACCCCGAGGCCGGCCCCCTGCTGAGCGCCTTCGATCAGGCCGGGGATATCGGCGAACACCATGCGGCGATCGCCGATCAATTCCACAATGCCCAACTGCGGTTCGAGCGTCGTGAACGGATAGTCCGCCACCTTGGGCCGTGCCGCGGAAATACAGCGAAGCAGCGTGCTTTTACCGGCGTTGGGCATGCCCACCAAACCGACATCGGCGATCAACTTCAGTTCCAGCTTGAGCTTTCGCTCCTGCCCTTCCGTGCCCGGTTCGGCGTAACGCGGGGCCTGATTGGTGGAGCTTTTGAAATGGAAATTCCCGCGCCCACCCTTCCCGCCGCGCGCGATCGACAGCTTACGGCCAGGCTCGTTGAGATCGGCGATGAGGATATTGTGTTCGGTGTCGTAAATCAGGGTGCCGGGAGGAACGGGGATGATCAGATCCTCCCCGTGCTTTCCGTACATCTTTTTCGCCATGCCCGCTTCACCGCGCTCCGCTTTCCAATGATGCTTACCCGAGAAATCCAGCAGCGTGTCCTTGCTGGAATCCGCGACGAAAATGACGCTGCCCCCGTTGCCGCCGTCCCCGCCATCCGGGCCACCCTTGGGGATGAACTTCTCGCGCCGAAACGAGACGGACCCCGCCCCGCCATCGCCGGCTTTAATGTGGATTTCAGCTTCGTCTATGAACATGGGAAAATATCTACCGGTTCAATTCGTAGCATGGGCTACCAGCCCATGTTTCTGAATTAAAACATGGGCCGGTAGCCCGTGCTACGCAAAATTGAAACTGCTTGAAGTAAAAGAATGGAGGACTGCACGAAAGTATGGCATACCTCGTCGCAGTCCTCGATCCGGATGTTCGTGAATTTCGTCAGGCGCTTGCGGCAGGTGCAACGCCCGCCGCAGTCTCTGCGGTTTCCGTTCGCACATGAACCCTGCTGCCCTGGAATTCAACCTTGCCGTGCGACAAGGCGAACAGAGTATCATCCTTGCCGATGCCGACATTGAAGCCGGGGTTGAACTTCGTACCGCGCTGGCGGACGATGATCGAACCGGCCTGTACGATTTGACCGCCATAGGCCTTGATGCCCAGATATTGCGGATTGCTATCGCGACCGTTCCCTGAAGAACCGCCGCCTTTCTTATGAGCCATAGGTCACCTCAAATTCAGCCACAACTGCTCGATCGATTCCGCCTCGTTCAGACGAAGCGAGATCCCGCCGCTTTGAGACGGGGTGGGAATGATACTCCGGCGGCGGGCGGGATGCAAGGTGAGGGGAGATTGCAATGGCTCCTGCCCCGCGACAAGTCATCCTTCCGTCCGCTCGGTTGTTGCATCGGGCGAATTCGGCGATACTGCCGTTGAGAGGACAACCTTGGCCGCGAACGACGGAAAGAATATGCGATACAAGTGCGTGCTGCTTTTTGGTGCTCCCGGCAGCGGGAAGGGCACCCAGGGGAAGATCATCGGCACCATCCCCGGATTTTTTCACACCGCCTGCGGCGACATTTTCCGCTCGCTGGATCTCAGCAGCGAGATGGGACGCATCTTCTGGGAATACTCCAGCCGAGGCCAACTCGTCCCCGATGAATTCACCGTCAAGCTGTGGAAGCAATATATCAAGGGGATGGAGTTGATCCAGCAATTCCGCCCGATGACTGAAATTCTCGTGCTCGACGGCATTCCCCGCAACGTCGAGCAGGCGAGGCTTCTGGAAGAAACGCTGGATGTCGCCAAGATCATCCACCTGCAGTGCTCGGATCTAGCCAAGATGGTCGAACGACTTCGCCGTCGCGCGCTGAAGGAAAATCGGTTCGATGATGCCAATGACGATGTGATTCAGAAGCGGTTGATGGTGTATGACGTTGAAACAAAACCGGTGCTCGATTTTTACAAGCCTGAGAAGGTGGCCCGGATCGACGCGACGATGTCGCAGATTCGCGTGCTGAGCGAGATCATTCGGATCCTGGTGCCGTTGCGCGAGGACAACGATGGCCCCGTCAGCCGACCTTGAGCGATAACTTCATTTCCCCTACATAGCCCCCGGCACGCCGGGGGAAACCTCTGTCGGACGATACGTCTTTGTTACAGGAAAGATTTCCCCCGGCATGCCGGGGGCTATATAGGGCGAATTGTGGTTTTCGACCTAACCTTCTTTGCGCATGACTGCGGCCCCAACCACCGCTTTTGACGTGCTGATTAATGCCCATGGACGATAGCCTGAACCGGCAGTTCCCCAGGTGCAGGTGACTGTGACGGTGATTGTGTCACCGGCTACACAGCTACCATAGTTGCCGCCCGTCACCGTGAAAGTGCCGCCACCGCTGGCGGGGGCATCGGTCGTGACGATGGTGTAGCCGGAGCTGGCTAAATTCGACGCGGTCATTGAGGCACCGACACCGTTGCTGATATCCGTCGGTGTCGCGCCCGCCGCGATGAACGCACGGCAACCATCGCGGGCCGATCCTTCCAACGAGTGCTTCACATAGAAGAAATACCCGAATTCCACAATGCCGAACGCCAGATACAAAAGCACCGGTAGGATGAGAACCGTCTCCAGCACCGCGCCACCGAAACGCCGCCGGGTAACCCCAGATCCCCGGCGTGATCGTGAATGTGTTTGAATGAATGCCATCAAATCCCTCCCCGGTGCAGGCAAAGCAACGACACCACCGCGAACATGATCGGCACCGCCATCGGCAGCGGTTTGTCGACGCTCTTACACGATAGACCCACCTGCTGCACCGACTCTAAACCGACTTCCCGCAGATGCACCAGATTCAAAGCGACGACCGTGCTGTTTTTAATCAGCACGCGCAGCCGACCCTGACAAACCGCTTGCGACAGAACCAGTACCAGCCCGATCAAATCTTTCAGGATGAAAACCAGAAGGATGTTCACCGGGCCGATCCACGCACCCACCGCCGCCAGCAGTTTCACATCGCCGCCCCCGATGGCATTTAGGATGAATAAAATCAGTGGAAGTAAAAATCCAACACCCAATCCGGCGATGGATTGTGTCGGCGTGACGGTATGAGAACGGGAGAAGCTTTCGGCGAGGCCGGCGATCGCGATCGTCAACGTCAACCAGTTGGGGATGCGACGTTGCCGTATGTCCAACCCTGCCGCCAGGAGCAGCAGGGCAAACAGCGGGACAAAATGGATCAACGTCATCGCGGGCATGTTTTGAATGTTGGTGTTGAAATGTGAAAAAGAGTTCGCGATATCCGATTGGGTTTCACATTGAAGAATTGACGCTCTGCCATCGGGCGAGCACTTTGCCGCCAAAGGTGGTGATGACTGCGATTGCCACGACGATGACGAGGCCGAGCACAAGTGCGTACTCGATCACCTCACCGCCCTGCTCGTCGCGGAACAGCCGTATCAGCGTTTTTACAAATCGTTTCCGCATGATGCAGTGCTCCAATGACTTCCGGACGACGCTTGACTACAACCCGATAATCCCACCGGAGGCACCGCGTAAGGCGGCACCTCCGGATGTGGATTTCAGCATTACATCGAGCTGTTTAAGCTCTGCCAGCGGGCCAGCACCTTGCCGCCCACCGAGGTGATGACGGCGATGGCGGCCACCACGATCAGGCCGGCAATCAACGCGTATTCCAACACTTCGCCGCCCTGCTCATCCCTGACGAGCTTCGCAAACAGGTTCTTGATCGCTTTCATGATTGTTCTCCTTGTAAAAGCGAGTTCCCGGCGGCGTCATTTACGATGCGCCGCCTCAAACCTCGTGTCGGCGAAGTGCTCCGCAATGAGCCGCCTCCAACCCTTCCCTCCGACCGCCTTCCCGATGCCCGGCTGGTCTGGAATTTCACGAGTTCGGATGCACCCTGCACCCTGACCGACCCTCACGCGAGGATCAACCCGACAGGAGCAACGCGATCAGCGCATCACTCCCACCACACGTCTCTCTTCGACGAGGCAGGCATGTCACTTTAGCAACGAGGCGTAATTGCCCCCATGGAATGGATTGTGGAGGGCCGTCGTCCCCGACCGCCGCACCGGCGGCAGGGGACTGCCGCCCTCCAGCGCCACCCGATACAATGCCCCCATGGATTTGCTCGATACTCAAATTTTCAGCCTGATCGGTGAAGAGGGTTTCACACGCCTGGTGGCGGCGTTTTACAAGCGCGTTCCCACCGATGATATCCTCGGCCCCATGTACGAAAAACAAGATCTGGAAGGAGCCGAGCTAAGGCTGCGGGGATTTTTGATCCAGCGATTTGGCGGGCCTTCCACCTATTCCGAAAAAAGGGGACACCCCCGCCTGCGAATGCGCCATGCGCCTTTCAAAGTGGACCTTTCCGCCCGAAATCGCTGGTTGCAGTTGATGAATGCGGCGCTCGATGAAGTTCAGTTGCCCAAAATGGTCGATGAATTGCTCCGCCCCTTTTTTGTCTCGACCGCCAACTTCATGATCAATGCGGAGAACGCGTAACCTTTAACGCAGCATGGGCTGCCAGCCCATGTTTTCAATTTAAATACATGGGTTGGCAGCCCATGCTACGACTTGATAAAAACACTATCGCCCACTGTTCAATTTGCGAGCGATCGATGTGACCAGAGAGCGGGGTGCCAATCGCGTGGCAAACGCGAGCAGCTTGTTTTTCTTGCCGGTGACGATCACGCGCTTGCCTTTCAGCATCGCCCGATATCCCATGCGGGCCACCACTTCGCTCGTCATCGTATTCGACTTGAACAGCGGCGTGGCTTCCACCCCCGCGCGCTTCTGAAACCCCGTGTCCGTCGGGCCGGGACACAGCGCGGTCACCGTCACCCCGCTGCCCTGCAGTTCCGAAGCGATCGCCTCGCTGAAGGAAAGCACGAACGCTTTGCTCGCATAGTAACCCGCCATGAAAGGCCCCGGTTGAAAGGCGGCGGTGCTGGCGACATTCAGAATCCGGCCACTTTTGTTCGCGATCATATACGGCAGAAACAATCGCGTGAGATGCGCAAGCGCAACGATATTCACCTGCAACATCTGCAATTCCGCGGCCGGATCCGATTCAGCAAAAAAACCGTGCGTTCCGAACCCGGCGTTGTTGACGAGAATGTCGACCCCGATGCCGCGTTCCTGAAGCAGGTGAAATAATTCTTCCGGCGCGGCGGGATCGGCCAGATCGATCGGGACCGCGATGGCGTCGATCTCATGTTTCGCTTTCAATTCCGATGCAATTCGACCCAGAGTGTCGGCGCTGCGGGCAATGAGAATCAGGTTGTGACCATCGGCGGCGAGTAGCTTGGCAATATCCAAGCCGATGCCGCCGGAAGCGCCGGTGATGAGGGCGGTTTGCTGAAGTCCAATTGAGCCCATCGGGTGCAAAGTCTCAAAAATAGTTCAGATGTCGGCCAAACCCTTGAGGTCCATCAAATCCTTGTCGCGACCGCTGGCCAATTTATTGCGGCGCAAATCTTCCAGGCTGATAAGTGAAACGTCGATGCCGTCCAGTGTTGCAAGTACACGCCTTTTATAGCAATCATCGAATTCCACGCCGGAAGGCCCGGTCAACAGGTCCACGCGCATTGGTACCCGACCTAACATGTGAACACGGTTTGACTCCATGAACAATGCCGGCTTCACTGCATCTGCTGAAAATCCAAATTGTTGCAAGGCTTTTGAAACACGGTTGGCATTTTCGGAATCCACTGCAATCCAAAAATCAATGTTGCCCGTGAATCAGTGGTATCCGTAGTAGTTCACCGCATACCCGCCCAGGAGCAAATACCTAACACGCTCTGAGTTGAGCAGAGCTATAAACTCTTTGAAGTTCGGGTCGAGGCTGATTGTCTTCCGCGTAGCCATAGTTTAACGCCCGAATATATTCCAGTGCTTCCATCCGTTTCTGGGGAGAGACGGCCCGCCAGTGTGCCGAGTCCGCCTGATCTGCAGCGGCGAAACTATCGAAGACTTCCAAGGTCCAGCCGCGCCGTTTTCCACTCTTGATTTTTGCTATCTGCGCCATCGTCAATCTTTCTTAGAGCATGTTTAAAAACACGGCAGAGGCTGTCGTAGCATGGGCTGCCAGCCCATGTTTTTGCATTTGAAAAAGAAAATCTTGGGCTGGTAGCCCATGCTACCGCGAACCCAGCCGCGTTTCTAAACATGCTCTAAGAAACTTTTGTCGAGCGTTCCGCTCCTCATTTCTTTGAAGCAAAAGCGGCGATAATCACCATGATAACGATGACACCGAACACAATCATAGCCATCTTAATAATCGGACTCATGGCCCGACGAGGCTTCTCACCGAAGGGGCGGTTCAGCCCATCCCCGTGAATTTGCCCGATGGTGGGAATCAAATCCTGGTTCAACGACCAACCATTGTCGGTGAGGAATTGGCGTCGCTTCGCCTTGCCGAAAATGCTGGTGACCAGCCCGAATTTGTCCGGACCCACCGAAACGTGCAGGATGGAACTGATCTTCCCATATTGCAGGCTACGCGCCGCGGCCATCGGAAGGACGATGACATCAAAATCCTTTCGCTTGCCCTTGGGATCGAGCTGCACGGCGACGATCGGCGAAAGCTCGCTCACCTTGCAGGTTCGGATGTCATCGGTCTTACCGGCGGCTGCCGCAATCAAAATCCCAATGAGCCCGCCAACGGGAGATTGCTGCTGACGTGTGACTTTCAAAAGATAGAACGCCATCGGCGATGCGAACACCGGCCCGGTCCAATTTCCCCGCGGGCCGCGAAATGAACCCGCGACTTTCAGGAATGGCCCGGAATCCTCGGCAAGTTTCGGGATCGACCAGATTCCCGGCGACATCGCCTGAAATCCTGGGTTGGGGGGCGTCGCATAGGTCAGCGGGATGGCAGGCTGCACCGCGACGCTGCGACCCACGGCGGGAATACCCATCGGCGCCGCCGTCAGCAGGCCCGGCACCTCCGACGCCGGCAACCAGTCGGGCATGGCTTCATTCCAGACAAGGCCGTGCGGCGGCACCTCGCCCCGCCGAACCATTTGCCGGAATGCCGCATCCTCGAACGGACCTTGTCGATTTCCCTCTAAGGCGTAATACCATTCGGCCATGAGTTCAACGCCCTTTCGTTTGAAGTCCGCAACGTCCCACGTTTCCGATCAGCATGCCGGCAAACGTCATCCTTGGAGTCCGTGAAGTGAGAGGTGGCATGGGCGTCTCACCCGTGCATTTCTTCGGCCAAAAAACATGGGCGAGACGCCCATGCCACCCGTTTCTTCAAAAAACCCAATCACATTCTGCCGCATTCACATTTTCAACGATCTTTTACTTCTTCCCATAATACTTCGGCATCGGTTTCCCCAACTTCTCCCAATGCTTATTGATCGCATCGCTCTTCCCCGCGCTGTTCAGCATGTGCAACTTCCGCTGCACCATCCTGTGATCGCCTCGCGGGCCGGCCCGAGATAATTGCGGGGATCAAACTCCGCCGGTTTGGTGGCGAACACTTCGCGGATCTTCGCCGTCATTGCCAGCCGAAGATCGGTGTCGATGTTCACTTTGCACACGCCGTACTTTTGAACCGCCATCGCGATCTGATCTTCGGGGACGCCCTTGGCATTCGGCATCGCCCCGCCGTATTTGTTCACCAGATCGATGAACTCCTGCGGGACGGACGATGAGCCGTGCATGACCAACGGCAAGCCGGGACAGGTCTTCATGATCTGCTCGATGCGGTCGAACGCCAGCTTGGCCTCGTGCTTGAACTTGAACGCGCCATGGCTGGTGCCGATCGCCACCGCCAGGCTGTCGATGCCGGTACGCTTGGCGAAGTCCGCCGCCTCCACCGGGTCGGTCAGAAATTTCTCGACGTTCTTTTCATACTCATGCGCATCCATCCCGACCACGTCTTCCTCGATCCCACCGAGCATCCCCAGTTCGGCCTCGACCACCACGCCATTGGCATGGGCCAGTTTCACGGCTTCGGCACTGAGGCGCACATTCTCTTCATACGGATGATGCGACCCGTCGATCATCACGCTGGTGTAACCGTCGTTGATGCAGGTCTGGATCAGGTCGATCGTGTCGCCGTGATCGCAGTGGACGGCGATCGGAACCGTCGGGTTTTCGGCGACCGCCGCATCAATGATCGCCTTCAAATAGCGTATATTGGCGTACTTGCGGGCACCCTTGCTGATCTGCAAAATGCACGGCGAGCTTTCCTTCACGCACGCATCGACGATCGACTGTGCAAGTTCCATGTTGTTGACGTTGAACGCCCCGATGGCAAATCCGCCGTCATAGGCGAGGTCGAACATCGGCTTGGTGGTCATGAGAGGCATACGGATCGGTCCTTTCTCGAACCTGTCAGCGGCAAAAAAATGATTCCCGAATTTGAGCGGTGCATCTTAAAAGCCGCTGCGGGAAATTGCAATCGGCTTTCCGGTCCCCTCCCCCCATGTACTCATGGGGGAGGGTTAGGGTGAGGGGTGTTTCTTCGTGGCCGAAAGAAAATGCATGGCTCGCCCCCACAGAAGAAAAACGCACGGCCGACACGCCCATGCCACCTGATTCAAACCACCCGTTTCAGATTCCGTCGCCGGCGTCTGCCGAGCAACCCCGCCATCCCCGCCCCGAAAATAGCCATTGCCGTAGGCTCCGGCGTGGCGACGACGATGTCGCTCGTGCCGGTCGGCCCACCATTCAGCACCGTATAATTCACCGTCAGATCATTGATGAGTTGAGCATTGGTCAATCCGATCGGCAATATGCGGCCAAGGTCAAACCCATCGACAAAACCCGGCGCTTTGGTGAGAGCCCCGTAAACCAGATTTGCATTCTCGATCGAACCCGCACTGTTGCCGATCGCCACGTTATCGTTGGCGAAAATAATCTTCCCCGTCGCCGAGGCGAACTGGATCGAGGCGATGAAACTCGGGGCGGCCGCCATCGTCACCGGCACAAAACCATCCAGGACGAATTTGACATCCCCCGTCAGCGGGTTGTAAACGTAGTCCGGCTGCCCGTCCCCAAGAACACCAGTCGTCGTGGTGGCCGGCGTGACGCTTCGCGCAGAACCCGTCAAACTGGTGGTGGTCAGCTTCGCCGCCGCCTTCGCAGTGGAAGCGCTCGCACCCGGCACCGCACCCGGGCTCACAAACGAATTCCCCACCTCATAATGCGCGCTCAGCAGCACGTTGATATCTTCCGGCCCGACCGTGCCGCTGTAGTTCAAATCGCCATCGGTATAGTTGGCGGCGCTGCCCGTGTTATAGCGATAGGAAAGCAACTGGTTCAGATCGTTGTGATCGACCTTGCCGTCCAGGTTGATGTCGCCCACCAGCGTCGGACGAACAAGCACCTGACCGGCGGCGATGGGAACGCCGTTGATTTTGATGCCGCTGTTTTGGCCGCTCGGCGTATTCCCATCGGCGAAACCAACCGAGAAAACATACGGGCGGGCCACCGCCAGGCTGCTGGTGATCCCCGAACCGGTCCAATCGCCCACGTTCGGGATGGAGTGATTCAAGCGGTAAGCATTGGAAACGTAAGTGCCGATGTTCGCGGCGGAAGTCGCGGCGACCACCAGCTCGTTGTTCGCCAGATCGAGCGTGCCGTTGCCGCTGATCCCGAGCGATGACGCAAACTGCGTAGCCACGATCGCACTCGTCGGAACGGACACGTTTGCGTTGTTGGCTACGACCATAGTGGCGACATTAAACGATGTAACCTTCATCGTGGCAAGAGAAATCCCGCCGCCCACGCTGATCGTGCCGGCCGGCGACGATAGCACGCCGATCGTGGAAGTGCCGCCGGTTTGAGTGTAGACCCCGGTATTGGTGACCGTGGAAGCGGTCAACGTGCCGCCGGAATGAAGAAACGTGGAATTATTGAGGAAGGAGGACGGCGAGAGCGACCCCGCGGCAAGATTGAAGGTGCCGCCGATGACCTGGGCAGACCCCACGAACGTGTTCACGCCCAAAACGACCTGCGTGCCGGTCCCGGTTTTAGTCAAATTGACCCCACCGGAAATCACCCCGGAAAAATTGCCGGACCCATCGCCGTTACCCACCGTCAGGCTGCGCGTGCCGGAACTGTTGTCGATGCCCCCCGCGCCGTTCAGCCCATTGAGCGATTGATTGTGCCCGTACATTTGCAGCGTGCCCGCCGTCAGATTCAGATTCCCACGGCCTGCTCCGGAGGGCAATATATTGTCGACCCACGCCTGAAGCGTTCCACCCAGAATCGTCGTATCGCCCGAATAGGTGTTGTTACTGACCCCGATAAACCAACGGCCATTTCCGGACTTGACGACCGACAGCTTGCCTCCCACGGTATAATTGCCCGGAGTCCCGCCGCCTTGCACGATCTGGGAAACTTGCAGCAGCCCGCCATTAACCGACAGGGTTCCGGTGTAGTTGTTCCCCGCAACCGTGTTGCCCAGAACGATGTTGGAAGCGGTGACCGTGCCGCTGTTGAGGGTGAGGCTGCCATTGTTTTGATCGCCCACGGTAATCGTATCGAAGATCGTAATCCCCCCGCCGTTCACGATTACCGATTCACCGCCGACCGGCCCATTCCCACCGATCGACAGGGTCATCGCGTTGGCACCGGGCTGGGCGATCACCAACGAACCATTTATGGCTCCCGTGCCGCGAACCTGGGCGTTGTCGTAGACGATGGGAGTCCCGCCGGTCCAGTTCGTGCCGGTCGACCAGGCCGCCCCGTTAGCGCTCCAGGTTTTGGTGGCGGCACTGTTGGTCAGCTCGTTGGCGTACTGCTCGAGCATCGTGTACCCGACCGGGTTCAGCTTCTTATAGCCGAGCGCATCCGAAAGCAGCAGGCCGTGCGCAGTCTCCCAGGCGTCGAAGATTCCGTTGTTGTTGGTGTCGACGATGTGCACGCCGTCGTTGAGAACACCGTAACCGCTGTTGGTCAGTCCCGTGGAGGTCTGATGGCTCCACATACGGCCCTGGATTCCCAATGAATTGACATCCGCAATCACTTGCGAGTCCACTTGATCGTACCCATGCGCGTTGGCCCCCGCGTGCGTCACATCGTAGGCGAATGCGTTCACGGCGGTGAGCGTCGGTAGCCCGGCGGTACTGGGCGACGAGGGACTGGTCAGGATTTTTGCGCTATCGGCGGTGTTGTCCGCCGACCCGTTCAGGTTGCCGTCGTTGTTGGCATCCAGAATGTTGCCCTTCACATAGGCTTTCTGATTGTTCCCGATCTGGTAGTAATCGTTGTTCGAGCTGGTGGTGGAGGGGCCTGTGAAAAAGTAGTTGCCGATCACATCGTGCGAGAACGGCGTGCCCGTGTTGCCGGCCGTGTAGCCCGCCTGATAGTTATAGACCACATTGTTGACGAATTGCGTGTTGATCTTTGCCAACGGGCTTCGGTTATGGGCATTGGCGAAGATGTTGTTCGCCCAGGTGAAACTCCCGCCGACCGTCTCGGTATGGGCGTTGAATTGTTGACCGATCGGATTGGCGATGATCGAATTTTGCACGGTGATCCGATCCGCGCCGACCGCGTCGATATTGTTCCACTGGGCAAACTCGATCGACACGTGATCGAACATCAAATTATTGGCGTTGAGCAGATTGATGCCGCTCTTGCCCGAATCCGGATCGAAATCGCCCTGGCGAAAGCGGATGTTGCGGACGATAGACCGCCCTCCAGGAAATGACCGCCGGGATTCCCCTGAATCTCATGGCCTCGGTGGCGTGGGATGCTCGACCAAATACAATCGAGCCTGCGCGATGACCGAGTCGCTCACGCCCATGTAATGTAAACCCTGCGGCGGCATCGCGATGATCTTCCGATACGTTTCCTTCGCCGCGTTGACATCCATGAACGATTGGCACTCGGCCAAATACATCAGCACATCCACGCTCGTATCACCTTTTAAGATAGCTGATTTAAAGTCGGAAATCGCGTAGCCGTATTCTTCAAGCTGCAGCCTGATTCTACCTCTGGCGCGATAGGCATAAGCCGCTTCAGGTTCGAGGGCGATCGACTTGTCGTACGCCTCAATGGCACCGTGAGGGTTTTCCAGCGCCATCCGCGCATCGCCCAGAGTGCCGTAGATCGACCGCGCCGGTTCCAGCCGATTGACTTCCTGGAGATCGGCCTGTGCCTCGGCATGTCGCCCGATCTGCTCCGCCGCAAAACCGGCGAGGGCGAACACCACGGCGCCTGGACTTTCAAAACCGAACTTCAATCGCGAGGCACTGGCCATTGCGGTCGGCCAGTCCTTTTTTAGACGAGCCGCATCGGCGGCATCGGAGTAGACCCGGCGTAACGTGACCCGGTCAAAACCCTTTTCCAGCACACCCCTCGCCGCGATCGCACGCGCAACGACCGGTAGATCGGTCTCCAACGGCTTCTCCAAACCGCGGGCGGCCATATTGTATTCCAGCATGGCCTTCTGATTTTTCAACGCGCCTTCCAAATACTCCACCCGCATGACCCGGGCCTCTGCACAGAATGGATCGCGATCCACCGCCCTGGCCAATGCCTTCTCCGCTTCAACCCGTTGATTGCACAGTCGATGGCCTTTTGCTTTGGCGACGTAACCGCCGGGCGAAGTGCCGCCGAACTCAATCATTTTGTCGAACAGTGCGAATAGCAGTGTCGCATCCTTGTGTCCCTCCGCCACATCCACTTGCCGGGTCAGTTCGGTCATTACCGCCTTCATCCGAAGCGGATTCTGAAGGATCCGCTTCGATAGGTAACGCGAGGGCGCTCCATATTTCAAGGTGCTTTTTTGGTAGAGATCGAGCGCTGCCCGATCATCGTTGGCCGATTCAAACGCTTGGGCTTTCAGCAGGTCCCGATCCGTCTCGGACGGCTTCCCCTCTTTGATTCTCTGTTGAAACTCGGCCCATTCCAGATACCCCTCCATCGTGCGGGATAAAATGCTTCCCTCGACGTCGTAGCGGGAGAGTCGAACCGCCGCCAATGCCGCCGCAATGTGAAAATCGCGGAGGGCCCATCCCGCCGTGATGACGGGGGGAATCAACGATTCACCGCGCGCCTCCATCGACCAGGTCAGATAACCGTACGCGGAGGCCGCATACATCTCCGCTGCCGGATACAAGGTCCGGGCCTCGCCATACACACCCGAAAGCGGTGCTTCACTTTTCCGGTCGGCTTGGTCGAGTTGCGACAGATTTTTCCGAATTTTCTCGCGGCCAATGGTTGCGATCAACTCCCATCGTGCGATGGCGGGCCGATTGGAATCGTAGTCGATTTTGGGGATCAGCTGCGCCTCCCCGCCCGGCTTGGCGGAGCGCATCTGTTCCAGGCGAACCGCCACGGCGCGGTCGATCGCCTTCTCCACCTCATCGTCACCCGGCACCCGTTCCAGAAGGTCGACCAGTGTGCAAATCGCCGTCACCGCGTCGCCGCGATCGATCCACACTTGAGACGCGTTGAACAAAAGCGGGTAGCCGGGTTGTCCCGCACTCTCCTTGAAACCCGCGACGACATCCGCGAGCGCATCATCCAGTTTTTTCGTCGCACGCCGGGCCTCCGCCCGGTAGGCATAGGCATCACCGGCGGGCTTGGTCGCGATCCACTCGCTCGCCGCCGACTCGGCGTTCGCGTAATCCTGCGCCCGCAATTGCAACGGGATCAATTTCGCCAAAAACTCTACTTTGATCGGGCCTTTCACGCCGGTCAGAATCGCCTGGATATATTGAAGGCCCACCGTTCTTTGACCATCCTGCAAAAGCGCATCCGCCCGCAGCACCACCGCCATTCCATCCTCGGGATGAACGCTCAGCAACTGATCGAGCGACTCCAGCGCATCTGCCGTCTCCTTCAATTTCAGGCACGCGACGGCAACACCCAGTCGTGCGTCCCGATCGCGAACATCCAGATTCACCGCATCCTGGAATGACTCTCTCGCCTCGTTCATCTCGTCTTTGCGCAAATAGGCGTGCCCGCGAAGAATGAGCGCGCCGATCCATGTGGGATGCGATTCGATCATGGGGCTCAAAGTTTCGATGGCCGACTGAAGCTCGGATTGGCGAATGAGTACTTCCACCCGCGCCAGCGATTCCCGGTCGGTCGCCGTCGGTTGATAGAGCGGCAGTGATGCCGGCGCGGAAGTGGCATGACCGGCCGGTGCCGGAAGATTTTTCTCCTCGGCCAGAACGGCGGCGGGCCGGCTCATCGCCATGATCCATGCCATCGCCTGAAGAACGTTGCCGGCGCGAAAAAGATTGCCGCGTGAAAAATGTTTGAACATGGGATTTTCCTTCGCGATCCACACTGAAAATCGAGCCTTACCGCTCGCTATTATCGTCGTTAAGGCCGGCATCCATCAGTCTCGCAAGAATGTCCCTTCCCGCGCACTCGCGAAGATTCGCGTTACAACCTGATTTCTCCGGTCCGATTCAAAACAGCCACAGAGCGTCAATCTCAGCCAGGACGCAACCAATACAGGGGGAAACGCGAAGCCGCGAAATCGCGAAGTTTAACGCGAAGAAAATTCCCTTTCCGATTTCTTCGCGCTCGCCTTCGCGCTTTCGCGCCATCGCGGTTGCCATCTTCCCCTTGGGAACGGGTCGCAAATAACTTCCCGGTTTTCAACGGTGCGGGGTGCCACAGGTCGCGGTACTCCGAGACCTGTGTCTTTCGGCCAAGCCAGCACA